>NZ_JBILQL010000069.1:0-12934 GCF_044373165.1 Flavobacterium sp. | reverse complement strand
ATGATACTCAAAACCGCACTAATAATATACTGAATCCCAATGGCAACAGTCAAAAAGCCAACAATTCTAGAAATGGCTACAATGCCTGAAGCGCCCAAGTATTTAGCCAAATAATGCGCGCTTCTCAAAATTAAAAAGATCAACAACGACACTATAATAATGGAAAATACTGAAGACAAAATTTCCGGCGTAGAATGATGGTCTTGGTTAAAAGCAATTAACAACGAAATCGAACCCGGACCGGCCAACATAGGCATCGCCAAAGGCGTCAGCGCAATTGAACTTCTGTTTTGTAAATCTTCTTCCACTTCTTTGCTGATTCCTTTTCGTTTCTTCGGATTGGCATTGAGCAACCCAAAACCAGAGCTGGCAATCAAAATCCCACCGGCAATTCTAAGCGCCGAAATGGTAATTCCAAAAAAACTCAAAACATATTCGCCGACAAAAAAAGAGATTAGTAAAATGATACCAACATTGACAGCGGTCAATAACGACACCCGCGAACGTTCTGTTTTAGAATAGTCTTGTGTCAAACCCACAAAGAACGGAATAGCGCCTATTGGGTTTAAAACCGAGAACAAAGCACCCAAAAGGACAAAAAAAGTATTCAGAAAGATTTCCATTTTTAATAATTCTAATCGGTCACAAAGATAGGTAAAGATTAAAAGTATGCGTTAATTTAACAACATTATTCGTTAAATTTGCGCCATGAAAAACAAGAAAACACTAGTGCTCGGTGCTACAACCAAACCCGAAAGGTACGCTTTCAAAGCCATCAATATGTTAGTCGAAAAAGGGCATACAGTATTGGCTATTGGTCAAAATACCGGTGAAGTAGCCGGTGTCAAAATTTACACCAAATCTATTCCGTTAAAGAACATCGATACGGTGACTTTATACCTAAATCCGGTACGCCAACGCGATTATTACAACTACATTATCGAAACCAAAACCAAACGCGTCATTTTCAATCCCGGAACCGAAAACCCCGAGTTTTACCAATTGTTACAAAGCAACGGCATCAAGGTAGAAGTGGCTTGTACGCTGGTTTTATTGGCTACTAATCAGTACTAATTCATTTCGTCAGACGGTGCTTAATAAAGTTAGGAGCGAATGGTTCGGGCGAATTTGCGGTCCGTGTTCCTGCTTTCCGTCTCGTTCCAAAAAACGAGACTCCAATCAGGGCTAATTAGGAATCCATTTTAATATCGGGTGTTTTCGGTCGCCGGTTTGCTAATCATTAGCAATCCGATAAAAGTGATCAAACCGTTAACGATAATCAGTTCGTTATCCAACACATAATCTCCTAACAATTCGGCCGAATACTTACTGATAAAAAAGCAAATTGCCGGTGCGATTATGCAAACCAACGGCACAAACTTGTCGTGAACCGTTTTCGATTTCACAAACAAGCCAAAGGCATACAACCCCAAAAGCGGTCCGTAAGTGTAAGAAGCAATTTTAAAAATCATTTTCACCACCGAAGCATCATTCACAGCATTAAAAAAGACAATCACCAAAAACATCAAAAACGAAAAGCCAACATGCACCAAATGGCGTGTTCTGACAATATTAGGTTTGTTTTGATTTTCGGCTTTATCCATGCCCAAAAAATCCACGCAGAAGGAAGTTGTTAAAGCTGTCAACGCACTATCCGTTGTAGCAAAAGTCGCAGCAGTCAACCCCAATAAAAAAACTACCGCCGGAACTATAGTTAAATGGTTAAAAGCAATTTCCGGAAACAATAAATCGGTTCGCGCCACACCGTCAACCATCGGAACAGCAATGCCGTTTTTCTCGGCATACAAGTACAACAAAGCACCAACACTCAAAAAGAAAATATTAATCAGTACAAAAATGCCGGTAAAAGTGAACATGTTTTTTTGGGCTTCGCCTATGTTTTTACAGCTTAAATTCTTTTGCATTAAATCTTGGTCCAAACCAACCATAGCAATGGTCACGAAGATACCGCCAAGTAACTGTTTCCAAAAATATTGGCCTTTCAAGAAATCTTCAAAAAAGAAAATCTTAGCATAATTACTTTCTTTAACCGCTTCAAAAGCTTGTAAAGCGCCAAAATCCACACTGTCGCATATAAAATAAATGGTCAAAAACACCGAGGAAACCAAGAAGAACGTTTGCAGAGTGTCAGTAATAATAATTGTTTTCAAACCGCCACGGTAAGTATAAGCAAAGATTAATCCCAGCGAAATCAAAACGGTCATTGCAAACGGAATGTTGAACGCATCAAAAACGTAACGTTGCAGTACAATCACCACCAAATACAATCGGAAAGCCGAACCAATCGTGCGACTGATTAAGAAAATCGAAGCCGCCGTTTTATAACTTATTGTACCCAATCGCTGCTCGATATAACTGTAAATCGAGGTCAAGTTCATACGGTAATACAGCGGTAATAAGACTTTGGCAATGATTAAAAAACCAATGGCATTCCCTAAAACAAATTGAAAGTATTTAAACTGCAAATCGGGATTCCCAACTTCACCCGGAACCGAAATAAACGTCACGCCCGACAACGCTGTGCCTATCATACCAAACGCCACCAAATACCATTTAGAGTTCTTATTGGCTTTGAAAAAAGTGTCGTTATCGGCACTTTTTTTACTGACTAAATTCGAAATCAAAATCAATAATCCGAAATAGATAACAATGATAATCAATATGGTGGTTGGCGTCATAGGTTTTGGTTTTACAGTCAGCCAAAATACAAAAATTAATGTGTCAATTTGAAAATTTGGAGATTTGAAAATTATTTAATTGAATAATAAAATGTGGTTTAAAAACAAATCTAACATTTTCAAATTTTCAAATTGACTAATTTTCAAATTGATTACTTTTGCCTCATGGAATTTTCTTCAAAACTTTTAGAAAAAGCAGTAAACGAAATGGCGCAATTGCCCGGTATAGGTAAGCGAACGGCTTTGCGATTGGTGTTGCATTTGCTCAAGCAGCCGGCTGAACAAACCCAATTTTTGTCGCAAGCCTTAACGACTATGCGAGATGAAATTAAGTTTTGCAAATCTTGTCACAATATTGCCGATGTTGAAGTTTGTGAAATTTGTAACAATCCGTCAAGAAACCACAAAATTATTTGCATAGTAGAGGACGTACGCGATGTGATGGCGATTGAAAATACCAATCAATTTAAAGGCATCTACCATGTTTTAGGCGGTAAGATTTCGCCTATCGATGGAATTGGGCCTAGTCAGCTCAATATCAATTCGTTAGTTGAAAAAGTAAAAAACGGTCAAACAGAGGAGTTGATTTTTGCGTTAAGCTCAACTATGGAAGGTGATACAACCAATTTTTACATCTTTAAACAAATCAAAGATTGTGAAGTAAGAATTTCTACTATTGCTCGCGGAATTGCCGTTGGAGATGAGCTCGAGTATGCCGATGAAATAACGTTGGGACGCAGTATTTTGAACAGAATTCCGTTTGAAAATTCCTTAAAAAATATGTAGTAAAATAAAGTAAGCTACATTTTTGTAATTAGAATTGAAAAACTATCTTTGCTTGCTAATTTTTTCTAAAAGTAATGAACAGAATCACTTTATATATACTCTTTTTTTTTAGTTTATTTTTTACTTCTTGTATTCCAACCAAAGACTTGATTTACCTGCAAGAAAATAATAAAAATGCTCCAAGTCAGCAAGTTGAGCCTGTTGTTTTAAAGCCCTACAGACTCCAAATTAACGACATTCTCAACATCAACATCAAGGCCATAGATCCTAAATTTGTAGAAATTTTTAATGTTAACGTTCAAAATCAATTGGGTGGAAATGAATTAATCAGTTATTTTAATGGTTATGCTGTAGACGATCATGGAAATATCAGACTGCCTATTTTGGGTGATATTAATGTTTTAGGAAGAACCTTGGAAGAAGTAAGAATTACTATAGAAGAAAGATTGTTAAAAGAGTATTTTAACAAAGAGGCCGGTATTTTTGCTGTAGTCAAATTAGCCGGATTCAGATACACCATCAATGGTGAAGTCAATAATCCCGGAACTAAAGTGCTCTATCAAGATCGGGTAAACTTATTGGAAGCAGTGGCTAATGCCGGTGACATTACCATTACAGGTAATCGTAAAGATGTTAAAGTAATTAGAAGAACTCAAACCGGCAACAATACTTACACAATTGACCTCACGGATGCTAATGCTATTAATTCTGTAGCTTATAATCTTCAACCTAATGATTACATCTTGGTCAATCCTGTTAAACAAAAAACATGGGGTACCGGAAAAACGGGTATAGAGTCGTTGTCTACTGTTATCTCTATATTGTCATTGGCTACCACTACTTTTTTATTACTTAGAAATTAAACCTACTATTCATGCTGGATATTAAAGATTTTTCTTTTTTCGAAAAACAAAATAGTTTTGATTTTAAGAGTTTTTTAATCAAAATTGTCAGCTATTGGAAATGGTTTTTAATTTCATTAACCATCACATTTTCTATTGCGCATCAGGTCAATGTCAGAAAACAGAAGATCTACGGAATAGGAACTACCATCGCTGTTAAAGAGGAAAATAATCCTTTCTTTACCTCAAATACCAGTTTGGTTTTCAACTGGGGCGGGACATCCGATAAAGTTCAAATGATTTCTACCACCTTAAAATCCAGATCGCATAACGAAATGGTTGTAGATGAACTTCAGTTTTATACCGATTACTTTATCAAAACCGATTATTACCTCAAAGATGTTTACGGTCAAATACCGTTTAAAGTCACTATCGATAAAACCAAGAATCAGTTATTGGAGCAGTTTATCAAAGTTAAAATGCTTTCCTCTGACACCTATCAAATAGCAGTTTCAATTCCTTCAAATACTACCAATGTCATCAAATACTCCGAGAATGCGGTCACCAATATTCCCGTTTTTGAGACAGAAATTGTAAAAAAATACCGTGTTGGACAACAAGTGGATTTGCCATTCTTGAATTGGAAACTAGAATTGACCAAATTACCCACGGGCTATATCGGCAAAGAGGTTTTAGTTCGTTTTAATTCTTTTGATGAAACGGTAACGTCTTACAAAGGCTTGGAAGTAGAAATCGATGTAAGAGCCGGATCAATTATTCGTTTAGGTATGCAAGGCACCAACAAAGAGCGAATGGTAGCCTATTTGAATGCGACAGTTTTAAAATTGATTGAAAGACAATTGGAGCAAAAAAACAAGTTTGCCGACAATACCATTGCGTTTATTGATGAGACTTTATTGAAAATGGAAGGCGAACTCAAAGATTCAGGCGATGAGCTAAAGGATTTCAGTCAGAGCAACAATATCCTGGACATAGAAGACAAAGGAGCCAATTTCAAACAACTTTTGTCCAGCAACGACTTTAAAAAACAAGAAGTAGAGCGAAAATTAGCCTATTTAAGTTCTCTTAAAAATTATTTAAACGGTAGCATAGATTTTTCAAAATTACCCGCGCCAACAGTAGCCGGTATCGAAGAACCGAATATTGTTAATAATGTTTCCAAATTAATTGCCTTGTCTATAGAAAGAGCCAATATGGTATATTCCACTAAAGGAAATATCTTTTACGAAAGAATTGATAACGAGATTCAATCGGTTAAAAAGGTTTTGCTGGAAAATGCCAACTCACTTAAAAATGCTTTGCAATACGATTTGAAACAGGTTGATTTCAAAATCAGTCAGTTGGAAAACGAAGTGAAAAAGTTGCCGGTAACTAATCAGGCCTATTTAAGCATTTCTCGCAAATACGATTTGAGCAATAATATTTACAATACTTATTTGCAAAAAAGAAGTGAAGCCTCTATTGTAAAAGCAGCCAACTTATCCGACATCCAGTTTATCGATCCGGCTAAAGATGTTGGAGGTGGTTTATTAGGACCAAAAACGGCTGTGAATTATGTAATGGCCTTCTTTATCGGCCTTTTTATTCCATTGGTAATTGTTTTCTTCATCTTCTTTATCAGTAATGCCATTCAAAACATTGACGACATTTCAGCGATAACACAAATTCCATTAATCGGGATAGTAGGTGTGAAGTATACCGAATCAAATTTATCTGTTTTCGAGCGACCAAAATCTGCCTTGTCCGAATCTTTTCGTGCTATTCGTTCTTCATTACAGTTTTTATACAAGAAGCAAACTTCTGAAGGTGCCAAAACACTCATGTTAACTTCTTCAGTCAGCGGTGAAGGTAAAACATTTTGTTCTATTAATATAGCAACAGTTTTTGCCTTGAGCGAAAAGAAAACCATTATTTTAGGTCTCGATTTACGCAAACCGAAAATCTTTGACGACTTTAATATCCGCAACGATATTGGAGCTGTGAATTACTTAATCGGTCAAAAATCGCTTGATGAAGTAATTCAAAAAACCCACATTCCTTATTTGGATGTCATCACTTCCGGTCCAATTCCTCCTAATCCATCAGAGTTGATTTTAGGGGAATCAATGAAAGAAATGATTGAAAACTTGAAAAAGAAATACGACTATATTATCCTGGATACACCGCCTGTAGGTTTGGTTTCCGATGCTTTGGAGCTGGCGCAGTACAGTGATGTAACGCTTTACATAGTAAGACAAAATTTCACCAAGAAAGAAATGTTGACCTTGTTAAACAACCGAACCAAGCGAGGTGAGTTGAATAACATCAGCATCGTATTCAACGGTTATGAAAATAAAGCCAAATACGGAACAGGCTACGGATACGGATACGGTTATGGCTATGGTTACGGCTATTCAAATGGGTATCACGAAGACGATGAACCAAGAGGATTCTTTGCTAAGTTGAAATATAAACTCTTCAAAAAATAAAGCATGATGAGTTCTACTAATACAGCTGTTTTAATAACTGGTGGAGCAGGGTTTATAGGCTCTAATCTTTGTGAATATTTTTTAGAAAAAGGATATCGAGTAACTTGCTTGGATAATTTTGCTACCGGACATCGTTACAATATTGAGCCTTTTTTAGCTAACAAAAATTTCAAATTAATCGAAGGTGACATCAGAGATTTAAACACTTGTAATGCGGCAGTTGCTGGTGTAGATTATGTTTTGCACCAAGCCGCTTTAGGTTCAGTTCCTCGCTCTATTAATGATCCTATCACCAGCAATGATGTCAATGTTGGTGGTTTTTTGAACATGTTAGTCGCTTCAAGAGATGCCGGAGTTAAACGTTTTATTTATGCTGCCAGCTCTTCTACTTACGGGGATTCTGAAAGTTTGCCTAAAGTGGAAGAAGTAATTGGAAAGCCGCTTTCGCCATACGCCATTACAAAATATGTAAACGAGTTATATGCCGATATTTTTGCCAAGACTTATGGTTTGGAAACTATAGGGTTGCGCTATTTTAATGTTTTCGGTCGAAGACAAGATCCTAACGGTGCCTATGCTGCAGTCATCCCTAAATTTGTTATGCAATTCATGCAACACGAAAGTCCGGTGATTAATGGTGACGGAAATTATTCGAGGGATTTTACCTATATAGACAATGTAATTCAAATGAATGAGTTGGCAATGACAACTCAAAATCCGTCAGCCATCAATACGGTATACAATACCGCTTTCGGTGACAGAACTACCTTAAATGATATGGTCAATTTTTTGAAATTGTTTTTATCAGAATTTGATGCCGAGATAGCCAATGTAGCAGTAGTGCACGGACCTAACAGAATAGGCGATATTCCACATTCCTTGGCGAGTATAGAAAAAGCCCAAAGATTACTGAATTATCATCCCAAATTTTCATTCCAACAAGGTTTAAAAGCTGCAGTGGCTTGGTATTGGGATAATTTAAAAAAAGAATAGAAATAATATTGAGAATGAAAGTAACGAATATTTGTTGTATCGGTGCCGGATATGTCGGAGGACCAACAATGGCAGTTATTGCCGAAAAGTGTCCACATATAAAAGTCACGGTTGTCGATTTAAATGAAGTAAGGATTGCTGCCTGGAACGATGAAAATGTGGATAATATTCCGATATACGAACCGGGTTTAAATGAAATTGTTGGCAAGGCAAGAGGACGAAACCTTTTCTTTTCAACCAATGTAGACAAAGCTATCGACGAAGCTGATCTAATTTTTATATCAGTTAATACGCCTACAAAGACTTACGGAACCGGAAAAGGAATGGCCGCTGATCTAAAACACATAGAATTATGTGCCCGACAAATTGCTAAAGTAGCTACCAATGATAAGATTATTGTTGAAAAATCTACTTTACCTGTCAGAACCGCTGAAGCTTTAAAAAGTATTTTAGACAATACCGGAAACGGGGTTAAATTTCAAATTCTTTCCAATCCCGAATTTTTAGCCGAAGGAACCGCTGTACAAGATTTATTGCATCCGGATAGGGTTTTAATTGGAGGTGAAACCACACCCGACGGCCAAAAAGCTATCGATGCTTTGGTGGATGTTTATGCCCATTGGGTGCCAAGAGAGAGAATTTTGAAAACCAATGTTTGGTCTTCTGAACTTTCCAAGTTAACCGCTAACGCTTTCTTAGCACAAAGGGTATCTTCCATCAATGCCATATCAGAATTGTGTGAAAAAACAGAAGCCAATGTCAGCGAAGTCGCTAAAGCCATCGGAATGGACAGTCGTATCGGTTCGAAATTTTTAAAAGCTTCGGTAGGTTTCGGTGGTTCTTGTTTTCAAAAAGACATTTTGAATTTGGTTTATATTTCCAAAGCCTTTGGTTTAAATGAAGTAGCCGATTATTGGGAGCAAGTCATCATCATGAATGACCATCAAAAAAGACGCTTTTCCAAGAACATCGTCCAAACCCTTTACAACACGGTTTCGGGTAAAAAAATCACTTTCTTGGGCTGGGCTTTCAAAAAAGACACTAACGATACCCGAGAATCTGCCGCCATTTATGTAGCCGATGACTTAATCAATGAGCAAGCTAAAATTGCTTTATATGATCCCAAAGTAGAACACAAACAAGTGATGGCTGATTTGGATTATTTAGAGACCAGAACACCGGAACAAAATGCCAAATACATGGCATCTTTTGATAACCCGTATGAGGCTTGTAACGAAGCCCATGCCATTGCCATTCTAACCGAATGGGATGAGTTTAAAGATTACGATTGGCAAAAAATATATGATAGCATGTTAAAGCCTGCTTTTGTTTTCGACGGAAGAAATCTTTTAGATGCCGAAAAGATGAAAGCCATAGGATTTGTTTACCAATCTATTGGTTCTTAATTAAATAACTAACTTTGTGGCCTTTGCAATACACCACAATCAGATAATATTTTTATGAATACTAAAATTGCTGTAATAGGATTAGGATATGTAGGGTTACCATTAGCCAGATTGTTTGCTACCAAATATCCTGTAATTGGATTTGACATCAATCAAAACCGAATCAACGAACTCAATTCGGGTGTTGATGCTACTTTGGAAGTGAGTGAAGACCTGCTGAAACAAGTTTTGGTTGCCCAACCCGGAGCGGCAAACGGACTGTATTGCAGCTGCAATATTGAAGATATAAAAAGCTGTAACATCTATATCGTTACAGTTCCGACACCGGTAGATAAAAACAACAGACCCGATTTAACGCCTTTGTACAAATCCAGTGAAACTGTTGGAAAAGTACTCAAGAAGGGTGATATCGTTATCTATGAATCAACTGTTTATCCCGGAGTAACCGAAGAAGAATGCATTCCGGTTTTAGAAAAAGTGAGTGGTTTACAATTCAACACCGATTTTTTTGCAGGCTATTCACCGGAGCGAATTAATCCGGGTGATAAAGAACATACCGTTGAGAAAATCCTAAAGGTAACTTCGGGTTCAACGCCTGAAATAGGACAAATAGTTAACGAATTATACAAATCTGTTATCACGGCCGGTACCCATTTAGCCCCTTCCATCAAAGTAGCGGAAGCAGCCAAAGTAATCGAAAACTCGCAACGCGACATCAATATTGCTTTTGTCAACGAATTGGCCAAAATTTTTAATTTATTAGAAATTGATACCCATGCCGTTTTAGAAGCTGCCGGTACCAAATGGAATTTCTTGCCGTTCAAACCGGGCTTGGTTGGTGGCCATTGTATTGGAGTTGATCCTTACTATTTGGCTCAAAAAGCCCAAGAAAAAGGCTATCATCCCGAAATTATTTTGGCCGGAAGACGTTTAAACGACAGCATGGGAGAATACGTGGCTTCTCAAGTGGTGAAGTTGATGATTAAAAAAGGAGTGACTATCAACAAAGCCAAGTTGTTAATGCTGGGCATTACTTTTAAAGAAAACTGTCCTGATGTTAGAAATACTAAGATAGTCGACGTGGTTCGTGCTTTAGAAGATTACGGTATCGAAGTAACCATTTTTGATCCTTGGGCAAAACCGGAAGAAGTGAAACACGAATATGGTTTAAGTACAGTAAGCGAATTGCCTACTGCTACTTTTGATGCTATCGTTTTAGGAGTGGCACACCAAGAGTTTACCGAAATTGATTTTTCAAAACTCAAAAACAGCCATGGTGTTTTGTTTGATGTCAAAGGTATTTTAAAAGAGCAAGCCGACGGACGTTTGTAGTCTTCATCCATTTTTATACAGTACACTCGTGAATAAAAAGATTTTAATAACCGGTGGCGCCGGATTTATCGGTTCCCATGTCGTGAGAAGATTGGTGCAAAATTATCCAGATTACCAGATTGTTAATTTGGATGCCTTGACCTACGCCGGAAATTTAGAAAATATTGCCGATATTGAAAATAGTCCCAATTATACTTTTATCAAAGGCGATATTGTTGATGCCGATTTTATCAATCATTTGTTCCATCATTACCAATTTGACGGTGTCATTCATTTGGCCGCCGAATCGCACGTAGACCGTTCCATTACCGATCCGCTGGCTTTTGTAAAAACCAATGTTTTCGGTACGATGAACTTGCTCAACGCGGCTAAAACCATTTGGAAAGATAAGACCGAAGGCAAACGTTTTTACCATGTGAGTACCGATGAAGTCTACGGAAGTTTAGGCGCCACCGGTTTGTTTACCGAAACCACGCCTTACGACCCGAATTCTCCGTATTCAGCCTCTAAAGCCAGTTCCGACCATTTTGTGAGGGCCTATGGGGAAACTTACGGATTGCCCTATGTAATTACCAATTGCTCCAACAATTACGGACCGAACCATTTCCCGGAAAAATTAATACCGTTGTTCATTAATAATATCATCAATAACAAACCTTTGCCGGTGTACGGTGACGGTAAATATACCCGCGATTGGTTGTTTGTAAAAGACCATGCCGTGGCCATCGATTTGGTTTTCCACCAAGGCAAAAATCATGAAACCTATAATATTGGCGGTTTCAACGAATGGCAAAATATCGATCTGGTAAAGCTGTTGTGTGAGAAAATGGACGAAAAATTAGGCAGAAAACCCGGTGATTCGGCAAAGTTGATTACTTATGTCAAAGACCGTCCGGGACACGATTTGCGCTATGCCATCGATGCTTCTAAAATCAACACCGAATTGGGTTGGAAACCTTCCGTAACTTTTGAAGAAGGTTTATCCCAAACCATCGATTGGTATTTGGCTAATGAAACTTGGCTGAAAAATGTCACCTCAGGCGCTTACCAAAGCTATTACGAAAAGCAGTATTCATAAACAAAACAAGGAATGAGTCAACTGAAAAAAGGAGCCATTTTATCCTATGTCACCATCATCTTAACCAATGGCATCGGGTTAGTTTTAACTCCTTTTATGATTCAAAAGTTAGGTGATTCCGAGTACGGTTTGTACACTTTAATCGGATCGCTTATTGGCTATATCAGTATTTTAGATTTTGGTCTTAACAATGCAATAGTGCGTTTCGTTGCCAGATACCGCGCCTTGGAAGACCGAAAAGGGGAAGAGAATTTTTTGGCCACCACTATGCTGATTTACACCATAATTGCCTCTTTAATTTTAGCGGTTGGCGTATTTCTGTATTTTCATTTGGAGACGGTTTTTACTAAATTAACGTCAAGCGAACTCCACAAGGCCAAAGTCATGTTTGGCATCTTGATTTTCAATCTTACGATTACGTTACCTGGTGGAGCCTTTTCAGCCATTGCGAATGCTTATGAGCATTTTGTATTTCCTAGGATGTTGAACATAGTGAAGTACTTAGTTCGTTCTTTACTTTTAGTTGCTATTCTTGTTTGGGGTGGAGATGCTATATCCATAGTGGTTTTAGATACGGTAATTAATTTGCTGGTAATTGGGATTAATGCTTTTTATATTTTTTATAAGTTACAAGTCAAATTTAAACTTCATGAAGTTGATTTTACTTTGGTTCGCGAAATATTCAATTACTCGTTTTGGATTTTTGTGTTTGCTATTATGGGACAGTTCCAATGGCAATCGGGTCAGGTGATTTTAGGTGTGGTTTCCGGAACTACCGCGGTAGCCATTTACGGCGTTGGAATAATGTTAGGGACGTATTACGGTGCATTTTCAACAGCCATATCCAGTGTTTTTTTACCCCGAGCAACCCAAATGACAGCTTTTGAAGCCAGTGGAGAAGAGCTTACCTTAATGATGGTACGTATCGGACGCTTTTCACTGATTACCCTTTTAATGATACTTGGGGGGTTCTTGCTTTACGGGCAACAGTTTATTTTGCTTTGGGTAGGACCAACCTATCAAAGTTCTTGGTTGATTGCCTTGATTATTATGTTTTCTTATACTTTGCCTTTGGTGCAATCTTTTGCCAATTCCATTTTAGAATCCAAAAGTTTGTTCTCTTTTAAAGCCATCACTTATATCACGCTAATTGTACTCGGCACAATTTTAGGCTATTTTCTAATAGAAAAATTTGGGGCAGTGGGATTGATAGTAGGTTCTACTTCGGGCTGGATTTTAAGTCAGGTCATCATGAATTTTTATTACCATAAAGTCTTAAAACTCGAAATCTCCAGATTTTTCGCGGAGT
>NZ_JBILQL010000068.1:0-12988 GCF_044373165.1 Flavobacterium sp. | reverse complement strand
TTTTTACAACGCTATCGTTGGAGTGGGAATATTCGTCAATTGCGAAATGTTGCAGAACAGATTTCTGTATTAGAAACCAATCGCGACATCAACTTAGCCACTTTACAATCTTACCTACCGGTAGAAGGCAGTTCGTTGCCTTCAGTCATTGGCGGTAAAAAATCAGATAGTGATTTTGCAACCGAAAGAGACATTTTATATAAAGTCCTTTTCGACATGAAAAGCGATTTGAACGATTTGAAAAAACTGACTTTAGAACTGATGAAAAATGGTTCAAAAGTGCAAGATATTAATCCGAGTTTGATACAAAAAGTATATGGTTCCAAAGACAACGATAACGAAATTGTATTTGAATCAGAACCTCATATCAATGTGATTCCCACGCCAAATCAGTCGCAGCAAGAGGAATTTGACGACGAAGATGATGCCAACTACTTAATGGCAGAAACCGTAGACGAAGAAGAAACCCTTCGATTAGAAGCCAAAGAACTGGAACTCATCAAAAAAGCTTTAGAACGCAATAAAGGCAAACGAAAAGCAGCCGCCGATGAATTAGGGATTTCAGAGCGAACTTTGTATCGTAAAATAAAACAGTTTGATTTGTAAAAAAATTGAAACCAAAAACCAAAACCAAATATTGGCTATATTTACCCGCGAAAATAAATTCATGAAAAGTATTAAAATCATCTTATTATTCATTATTGCTTTTAGCATTAACAGCTGTGGTGTGTATAATTTCACCGGAGCCAAACCCATTAATGCTAAAACATTTCAGGTGAACTATTTTCAAAATACTGCTGAATTAGTGGAACCGGGCATTGAAAGAACATTCACTTTGCGTTTGCAGGATTTAATTCAAAACCAAACCAATTTGAACTTAACCAATACTAATGGCGAATTACTGTATGAAGGTGAAATTGTAGAATTCAGAGTAACTCCAATGACGGCGACTGCCGATCAAAGAGCGGCTCAAAACCGATTGACCATCTCCGTTATGGTTCGCTTTTCAAATAAAAATAAAGAAGAAGATAATTTTGAGAAAAGATTTTCATTCTTTTACGATTACAGCGGCAATAGTCAATTAGTAGGTTCTCAATTAACTGATGCTTTAGATGTTATTTTCGAACGAATTACACAAGATATTTTCAACGAATCATTAGCTAAATGGTAAAAGAAGAGCCATCAGTATGCAGATTATAATTGGCAGTTAGCCACCGCCGGATTTATTGAACACTGAACACTGAATACTAAAAATGAATTTAACCGATTACACCTATTTACTCAACAAACCCGAAGCCATCAACGAAAGGTATGCGGAAACCTTAGACCAAGTGCTGAGTGCTTTCCCCTATTTCCAGAGTGCTCGAGTGTTGAAGTTAAAACATTTGTATAATCAGGATAGTTTTAATTACAATCATGCGCTAAAAGTTTCAGCTGCTTTTACCACAGACAGGAGCATTTTATTCGATTTTATTACTTCAGATTCATTTGTTTCTGTTCAAAAAGGACATTACGAAAAAAAACTCGAAGAGTTAATGAATATCAACGTAATTGGACTAGAAGAAGTAAAGGTTGCCTACAAGGAAACAACTACTAATCCGCTAGAACAATCTATCTTGACCTCTATTAAAGAAGCCGGAGGGAATGAAGAACAAAAAGTGGAAGAAAAATTAGAAATAGGAAAACCATTAGAGTTTTCTAAAAATGAAAAACATTCCTTCCAAGAATGGCTGCAATTGGCAAGATTAAAACCCATAGTTCGAGAAGAAACTTTGCAAGAAATCAGTCGTGATGATGAAAGCAAAAAGAAGAAATTAGCCTTAATTGATAAATTCATCGAAAACAATCCGAAAATTATTCCGATAGCCAAAGATGCAGTTGTGCCCGCAATAGAAGCCTTTTCCGAAGACACATCTTATTTAATGACTGAAACTTTAGCCCGAGTTTACTTGGAACAAAAAAAATATTCCAAAGCAATTCAAGCTTATGAAATATTAATTTTGAAATATCCGGAAAAAAGTAGTTTCTTTGCAAACCGAATTTCGGATATAAAGATTTTACAACAAAATAATAACTAATTATAATTCATCATGTTTACCATCTTTTTAGCATTAATAACCTTGGTTTGTTTTTTATTAATCATTGCCGTTATGGTTCAAAACCCTAAAGGAGGCGGCTTGTCTTCTTCATTGGGCGGATCGCAAATGTTGGGCGGTGTTCAAAAAACAACAGACTTTTTAGATAAAAGTACTTGGACTTTGGCAGCTGTTTTAATTGCTTTGATTTTGTTATCAAGTTTAAGTTTCCCGGGAATGGGCGGAGGTCAAACCGATTCAAAAGTAATCGACCAAACTGAAGCTGTTGCTCCTAAAACTGCTACAGAAACTCCTGCAGCTACTCCGGCGCAACCGACAGAAGAAAAAAATAAGTAAGATTTATTCTTAAACCAAATGCCAGCGCTGACATGCTGGCATTTTTTTTAGGAAAAAATGACAGTACTATCTCATTGGCATAATTTCTGAAAAAGCGTTGTCAACATAATTATTATAACATTAAAAATATAACATCATGGCATTAAACATTAAACCTCTTTCTGACAGAGTTATTGTGGAACCGGCAGCAGCAGAAACCCAAACAGCTTCCGGAATTATTATTCCTGATACTGCTAAAGAAAAACCGCAAAAAGGTGTTGTAGTGGCAGTAGGTAACGGAAAAAAAGACGAACCCTTAACTGTTAAGGTTGGTGATACCGTTTTATATGGCAAATATGCCGGAACCGATTTAAAGTTCGACGGTAAAGATTATTTAATCATGCGCGAAGATGATATTCTTGCGATTATCTAACTAAATTTTAAGATTTGAGTATTAAGTATTAAGACTATAAACAACAAACAAAATGGCAAAAGATATAAAATTCGACATTGAAGCTCGCGACGGTTTAAAACGTGGTGTAGATGCCTTAGCGAATGCAGTAAAAGTAACTTTAGGACCAAAAGGAAGAAATGTAATCATCTCAAAATCCTTTGGTGGCCCAACCGTAACTAAAGATGGTGTTTCGGTGGCTAAAGAAATTGAATTGAAAGACCCTCTCGAAAATATGGGCGCACAAATGGTTAAAGAAGTTGCTTCTAAAACCAATGATTTAGCCGGTGACGGAACTACAACAGCAACGGTTTTAGCCCAAGCCATCGTAAAAGAAGGTTTGAAAAACGTAGCCGCAGGTGCTAATCCAATGGACTTAAAACGCGGTATTGATAAAGCCGTAGAAGCCATCATAGCTGACTTAGGCAAACAAGCTCAAGTTGTTGGCAGCGACTCAGAAAAAATCAAACAAATCGCTTCTATATCCGCCAATAACGATGAAGTAATTGGTGAATTAATTGCTACCGCTTTCGCCAAAGTAGGCAAAGAAGGTGTAATTACTGTTGAAGAAGCCAAAGGAACTGACACTTATGTTGATGTGGTAGAAGGAATGCAATTTGATCGCGGCTATTTATCACCTTACTTTGTGACCAATCCTGAAAAAATGGAAGTGGAATTGGAAAGACCTTACATTTTATTGTATGATAAAAAAGTGTCTTCCTTAAAAGAATTATTACCGGTTTTAGAACCAGTAGCCCAATCAGGAAAACCATTATTGATTATTGCTGAAGATGTTGACGGGGAAGCTTTATCAACTTTGGTTGTAAACAAATTGCGAGGTGCCTTAAAAATTGCTGCGGTAAAAGCTCCCGGATTTGGTGACAGAAGAAAAGCCATGTTAGAAGACATTGCCATCTTAACCGGCGGAACCGTAATTGCGGAAGAAAGTGGTTATACCCTTGAAAACGCCACTTTGGAAATGTTAGGTACTGCCGAAAAAGTAACCATCGATAAAGACAATACTACTGTAGTGAATGGTGCCGGAAATGCCGACATGATTAAAAATCGTGTCAATCAAATCAAAGCCCAAATGGAAACTACTACTTCCGACTACGACAGAGAAAAACTTCAAGAGCGTTTGGCAAAATTAGCCGGTGGTGTAGCTGTTTTATACGTTGGAGCCGCATCAGAAGTAGAAATGAAAGAGAAAAAAGACCGCGTAGATGATGCTTTACATGCGACTCGTGCAGCCGTTGAAGAAGGAATTGTTGCCGGTGGTGGTGTTGCGCTGCTTAGAGCCAAATCTGTTTTAGAAAAACTAAAAGCCAATAATGCTGATGAGGCTACCGGAATTCAAATTGTATCTCGCGCCGTAGAATCACCTTTGAGAACTATAGTTGAGAATGCCGGTTTAGAAGGTTCGGTAGTAGTTGCAAAAGTAGCTGAAGGCAAAGCTAACTTTGGTTACAACGCCAAAACCGATGAATATGTAGACATGTTAAAAGCCGGAATCATCGACCCTAAAAAGGTTACTCGAGTAGCTTTGGAAAATGCAGCCTCAGTTTCCGGAATGATTTTAACTACAGAATGTGCTTTAGTCGAGATTAAAGAAGAAAACGCCGGTGGCGGAATGCCAATGGGTGGCGGAATGCCCGGCATGATGTAATAATATAGCATAAAATAAAAAAGCCTCAAGAGATTGAGGCTTTTTTTTATTATGTATCCGATTCTGTGTTCGGTGTCTTTTTTATCATTTTGAGAAAAACCGGGAAAGTTGAAATCAAAATAATAGCTATCACGATTTTTTCAATGTGGTGTTTTAAGTCAATGTCAAACTTATCCAAAAACATTCCGTATAAATAATGTCCTGAGAAGATTAAAGTAAACGACCATAAGAAAGAACTCAAAATATTGTAAAACATAAATTTCTTCTTATCCATAGTTACAATTCCGGCTACTATCGGAGCAAAGGTTCTTACTACCGGTAAAAATCTGGCAAAAATAATGGCCTTACCACCATAGCGTTCAAAAAAGTCTTTGGATTGAATGAGGTATTTTTTCTTCCACCAAAAACTATCTTCTTTTTTATACAAATAATAACCGCTTTTGGAGCCAAACCAATACCCAACCATATTTCCAATAATTCCGGAAACCGCAACTAAAACAGCCAATAACGTCACATTTAAAACATCACTTTCAATAAAAGTAAAGTTCTCCACCAAATCACGGCTGTAAATTCCGGCTAAAAACAACAAACTGTCTCCCGGCAAAAAGAAACCTGCAAACAAACCGGTTTCGGCAAATACAATAAACAATACAATCCAAAGCCCGACCTTCACGCCACCCAGTGACATGGTAATATAAAACTCCGGATTAAGCAACTGCATCCAATCAAAATCATTCATGGATTAAAAATTTAAGGGTAAAAAATTCGAGCGTGAAATTAAGGATATTTTTTGGGATAGCGGTTACTTTATACTTTTTATAACACGATATTGTGAAACAAAGAAATTGAAATCGTGTGATTCATCAAATCATTGCTCGAAGTAGAAGTAATATAATGATTGAGATAACCTAATTCCAAACGAATAGTATTGTTGTAGTTGAGTCCGAAGCCAACTAAAAAACGGTTCTGATCAATCACTTTTGAATTCACCGAATTCTGTCCTATAGTAACAAAAAGTTCATTTTGCAAAACAAGATAGAGCGATTCTTTCTCAGATTTTAGTTGTATCAAATGCCACAAAAACCGATTCAAAACACGAAATCTATTTTGGTATACTGTTTTTGATGTTATTTGGTCAAATTCTGAAATACTCAATTGTTCCACCCAACGTTGCTCTAATCGAAAGCGGTTGACCAAAACATCTTTAGACCATTTTTGGGTCACTTGGTATTGTTCCCAAAGTCGATTTTCTTTAAAAAAATCATCGGCTGTTGCATTGTAAGTGTTTACCAAAGCGTAACCGGCTGTGATATTTTTCGCTTCAGAAAAATGATAAACCGCTCCAATTCGAAACAAATTCTGTAGGTTTTGCTCCAATTGATTGTCCATTCTAAACTGAGCTTCCATGTGATAACCCCAATGTGGAGAGGCTTTGTATTGGCCTGTATAAGCCATCCATATCCTTTGGTCTTGGTTGGTTTTTTGGGAGAATCCTAAAGAGAAACAAATGAGACTGATAACCGTAAATACTATTTTCAAAGCAGTAGTTTTTTGGTAAAAATAACAATAATAAACTCCTTAAAAGATAAGGAGTTTTTAAAATTATATTCTTTCGTACAGGCAACAACCGTGAAGTTTTTCGTAGTCTTCTTTTGTAGCTTTGATATCGTCTGTATCATGTCCTACTTTTGCAATCGCCTTTTTGACCTCCGCAATTGAACACTTTTCTTCATTGATTATCAAATGCAACAAATGGTCATCAATATGCCAATCGGCACTCTTGACTCCGGATACTGAATAAGCTGCTTTTTCGATTCGTTTTTTACACATTTCACAATTGCCGTTGACTTCAATATTGTACTTGGCATTCTTATTCTTTTTCACTTGGGCTTGTGCTGTAAATGACACCAGCAACACCAGTATTCCTATTACTATATTTTTCATTGTTTTAATTTTAAATTATATCGTTACTATTTAATTTTAAATCGCAATCCGGCATAATACATAGCTCCGAATACCGGTGCGTAGACAATTGATGTGTCAAAAGTAGGACCAAAAGGATTGTCTGCACCCAAAACAGCTCTGTGCTGGGTATAATCCCCTATGTTTTCTCCGCCGAGATAGACTTCAAAAGTACTCGAAAAAGTTCGCGTAATTTGTGCATTCATTGTTGAAAACGAAGGCGAAAACTCGGGAAATCTATCATGATGCGGATTGGTTGACGTATTGGGCAATTGTTGTTTACCCAACCAATTCCAGGTATAATCAAATTTCCATTGCTTTCCTTTTTCTACTATGTGTGTAGCATATTCAACATTTCCAAAAAAACGATGCTTGGCTTGCAAAGGTCTTTGGTAACTGCCCGAAATATAATCGGTGGAAATGTCGAAATATTTATAAGCCGTTCTCACATTCAAATGCTTGATAATTTCCAGGTTGAAATCCAGCTGCAAACTATTAGCGTATGACTTTCCGTCTAAATTATAAAACAACACTTGCTGCGGCGAATTCATCACGTCAACGACGGCCTGGTTTTGGAAATCGGTTCGGTAAAAGTCGATAGTGGTATCGGCTTTCATTCCGAAAAACATAAAGTTTTGGGTAAAACTCAAGCCATAGTTCCATGCAATTTCAGCGTCTAAACCATAAATCTTACCGGCAGTATCTAAAACCGAAAAGACTCTGGAACTGGCAAAAAGGTTTTGGTTTTCTGCAAAAATATTAGCCGCACGTTTGCCTCTTCCGGCCGAAAAACGAATCACTGATTTTTCCCATGGATTGTATTTCAAGTGCAATCGTGGCGTAAAAAAAGCCCCCAACCTATTGTGGTAATCTACTCTTCCGCCCAAAATATAACTGAACTTGTCGTTATCATCAAAAGTATATTCGAAGAAAGCCCCAACCGAATTGTCTATTCTGCTCACATCGGTTACATTCACAAACTCTGAATATTTATCATACGAAAAATTCAATCCCGTGGCAAACTTGTTCATCGTATTGCTAATAATGGAATTGAAAATTAAATTTGAATAATAACTTTGTTGCTTGATATTGTATTGGTTTAACCCGAAATAAGATTGTTGGTTGTGATTGCTGAAAGCATTTTGAAAACCGATGCTTTGATAAGGTATGTCTTTGAAAACATAGCCAACTTTAGAACTGAAATCCAGTCGCTCAGTATTGATTTCAGAACCCCAAAAGTTGGTGGTTAATTTATCTCTGTCGGGATCAAAATCGAGTTGACCGGTTTGCTTTTCATCGTTCATATAACGCAGATTCAAAAACGAAACCCAACCCGTTTCCGAATTAGCATATTGCCAACGATTGACTATATTGAATTGTTGGCCCAATGGATTGTCCATAAAACCGTCGTCGTTCATATCGTTTTTAGCTACACGAGCATTGCCGTGAACAAACAAACTGGTCGCCCATTTATCAGACACTTTTTTATTGAAATGGGTATTCAATTCGAAACGACTTCCGTTATCGCCATAGGCATTCAAAAAGAACGGAATATCGCCTATGGGTTTGATTAATTCGGTGTTGATTTGGCCCGAAATGCTTTCGAAGCCGTTGACCACACTTCCGGCGCCTTTGGTAATTTGGATGCTTTCAACCCAAGTCCCGGGAGTAAACGACAAACCGTAAGCTTGAGAAGCGCCGCGAACTGACGGCACATTCTCCTCAGTAATCATGATGTACGGACTGGTCAATCCAAGCATTTTAATTTGCTTAGTTCCGGTTAACGCATCCGAAAAATTAACATCGATAGACGGATTGGTTTCGAAACTTTCAGCCAAGTTACAGCAAGCCGCTTTGAGTAATTCCTTACTGGTAACCAAAGTAGTATTGGCGGCGCCTTTTATGGATTTTTTTATTCCTTTTTGATTGCCTTCTACCGTTACGGTTTTCAAAGTATCTTGTTTGATATCCTCTTGTGAAAAACTCATGGCAGAAAACAACATTGGTAGGAACAACAATGTTTTTCTCATTTTTATTGATTTAAAATTAATTCAATTTCAATGATTCCCATGACAAACCATGAGAATCCGAACGGAATTCAGATTAAATCAGGCGTAAAAAGTGTATTGGCAATAGAGTTTATAAAGTGGTGGCGCGTTGGAGTCGCAATAAAAAGCCACTTTTTCAGCTGCACATTTGGGCGAATCAGCTGCTGTAAAGAGATGCGTTTTGTATTCAGAGAAAAAAGCGGGTTCAAAATCGAGTGAAACTGTTTTGAGAATGATTTTCTCGGTTTTGTTTTTTAAGTCAACTTTCTTGTCGGAACAACAATCTTCATGAGTAGTTTCTACTTTAGCACAGCAAGTTTTTTCAACCTCTATGGGCATTTGACAAACTTCTTCTTCCGAAAAGACCGATGAAATAGACGCTATTTTCCCTTCACAATAATGCACACTAAACGCCAAGCCCGAATTGGAAACCAATATCAACAAAGCGGTTATTATACTTATGTGCTTTTTAAAGTTCATGCCGCAAAGTTAACAATATAACTTTTTCAAAAACTTAAAATGGTCTTAAATCTTATATTTCAATCTCTTGGCCCATCATCGGTACAGAACAATCAAAGCCATACTTTTCTTGAATTTTTATCCGCAGTTCGTCGCTTGGCTCATTTTCGCCATGCACTAAAAATACTTTTTGCGGTTTGTTTTTGAGTGCCGAAAGCCAACGGAGCAAATCATTTTGGTCTCCATGAGCCGACAAGCCTTCGATTTCTAAAATTTTGGCCAAAACCGGATAGTATTTTCCATAAATTTTAATTTCGCTAGCGCCTTCCAACAATTTTCTTCCCCGAGTTCCTTCGGCTTGATAACCTACAATGATAACGGTGGTTTCAGGCAAACCGATGTAGCGCTCCAAATAACTCAACACTCTTCCTCCGGTAATCATGCCACTGGCGGCGATAATTACTTTGGGGTTTTTGTTAAAAATAGTCGCAATCGTTTCCTGATAGTCGGAATTCATGGTAAACATTTTACACATCTCGACGCACTCCTGTTCGGATAATTTGTGCCAATTCCGATTGTCTCTAAAAACATCGAGTACGCTAATGCCCATGGGCGTATCAATTACATACGGAATATCAGGTATTCGATCTTCTTTTTTAAGTTGCCAAAGCAAATACATCAATGTCTGCGCACGTTCAACCGCAAAACTCGGTATGATGACAGTTCCGTTATTTTGAACGGTATTGTTGATGTAGGTTTCTAATAATAATTTTACATCTTCTGCCGGATGAATGCGATTGCCGTAGGTGCTTTCTAAAAACACATAATCGGCTTTTTGAGGTTTGACGGGTGCGTACATCAACACATCATCATCTTGACCGATATCGCCTGAGAAGACTAAGGTTTTATTTTCCAATTGCAATTCTATACTGCAAGCACCAATAATGTGACCGGCATTGCTAAATTTAGCTGTAATTTCGGCATCGAGATTTACTGCTTCATTGGGTTTGATCACTCTGAACAGCGGGAAAACTTTTTCAGTTTGCTCCAAATTGTAAAGCGGTTCGGCCTTTTCATGTTTAGAAAAATGTTCCTTGTTGGCTTTTTCGGCTTCTTCTTCCTGTATTTTGGCGCTGTCCAACAGAATTAATTTGGCTATGTCTTTGGTTGGACTCGTAGCATAAATTTTTCCTTCAAACCCTTGATTGACCAATCTTGGCAACCAACCGCAATGGTCTAAATGACCGTGAGTGAGCAAGACAAAATCGATGGTATTGGGTAAAATCGGCAACGGTTCCCAATTGAGTTCTCGCAAAGGTTTGATGCCTTGAAACAAACCGCAATCGATCAAAATGTTGACTCCATTGCTTTCGATTAAAGTTTTGGAACCGGTTACTGTACCTGCACCGCCTAGGAATTTGATTTTCATTTTAAATGTATTTACATAGTTCGGAAGCTTCTTTGATTACATTTTTAATCCGCATCGGACTCAAACCAATTTGTTCTAACACTTCCATATTGTTAATGATTTCTCTGGCCAGAACAACATCCTGTACCAAGAGTTTGTCTTTTTCCGCCAAAGTCAAAGTAGTCAAGCAGGTAACCGGATACAATTGTCCTTCGTCTATTCTTTTGCGCAAACTGAAATCCATTGGATAATCCCAACTTAACAATTGCAACCCTGAGCAATGGGCAAAAGTCATGGCATCGGCTGTGAAACGGTTATTGGTAACTATCCAACAACCCGAAATGGTATCTTTCTCGGTAAAAATCAAATGCTTCCTGTCTTTCAAATCGTTGAATCTCGACAAAATATACATTGGCACTTTGACGTCTGAATTGGTTTCGCTTTTGCCATGAAACTTACACTCTACCATTTCCAGACAGTTGTTTTTCAAAATGGCCACATCAATTTCGTGTCCAACGCATTTGCCGGACAAAAATAGATTGGTTTGCGCCAAATAACCTTCGGAAATAAACAATCGGGCAATGTACTTTTCAAAGAAAAAACCGGCCGGACCAAGCAATTGCAAAGCAGCTCTCAAATTGTATCTGGCCGCATGAGAATGGGATGATTTTTTGAGTAAGCTAAAAGCTAACCTATAAATTTTTTTGGTGGAAATACCCTCATAGATTTGTTTTTCGATGATTTGCAAAACTTCTTCCACCACTTTTTTATCGGCACCCGATTTGAGCAAAGAGTTTTTGAGCTTATCGCGATTAAAATCGACTATACTTCCCGAGTGCTTTACAATTTTCATATCAAACAAATTTAAATTCCGACTGGCAGAATATACAGTAAAGTTACGAAATATCGCTTACTTTTTAACTTGTTTCTGATAATAAAACGCTGGGATAAAAAGCATTATAAATAAGGGTTGGATTAAAAATCTTCTCAGGTAGAATAAGGTCATTTTGTTTTCTTCACCGAAGAAGGTCAGCACAAAAATGAAGCTTATCATGAGTACAGATCCTAAAATCATATAAAGCAACATGGAGAACTTGACGATTTTGGTGTCTTTAAAAATTACATACAACAAAAACAAAGAAATTACTGAATTGAGATAAAACCTAATGCCCAAACTAAAAAACAGCTTGAACAAGTTAAACTGAGGCAACTTTGTGTGCGCATATTCACTCTTGAAATACGCCAAAAACGGGTCGTAAAACAATTGATCTTCAAAAAATCTGATGCAGATTAACAATCCAATCAGCAATAAAGACCAAAACACTTTTGATTTATTTTTTAGCAGTAGTTGTAGCATGGATTGAATATTTATTGACCCAAATCACCCAAAGTAAAAATACGATTCCGTAAATAATTAAAGGAAAGACAACCCCGTGTAGCAGGTGTTCATACTCGGGATAATGGTATAAAGCGATAGACAACAAAGCGATTCTGGCGATGTTTAAAAGATGAATTATAACGCTTCCTATAAGAATAAAAATGAGCGTTTGCTTGAGTTTTCCCGTAAAAGCAACGACGAAGGCAACAAACAAAATAATCACACTCAAGGCATTGCACCCTTCTATGATTCGGGAAATGTATTGTCCTTTGTATATGATTTTGATACTGGGTTCGGTTGGATGTGCTTCGGTATAGACTTCGGTATCAAACAAAGTGAGTACCGATTGGGTTTGATGTGCTACCCATTGTGAAAAAGAATCGACTTCGTTTTTTTCAGTTTCAAACCGATTTAAATACGTTTGATAAATCACTGTCAGCAAGATGTAAGTCAGCAAGAATTTCGCAAGAAAAAGTAAAAAAGGCTTGTATTGCAGCAGCAGATTCTTCAAAATAGAATTTTTAACAAATTTATATAAAATTAAAAAAGCGCAGTCGCTACTTTTGCATAAAAATTGAAAAATGAATTTCGAAAACTTAAAACCGCAAGTAGTTGCTATTCTTTCCGAATCGAATGTTGAAAGAGAGGCAAAACTAAAAAATCTTTGCCAATTCTTATCTGATAACGTAGACTACTACAACTGGGTTGGTTTTTATTTTGCCAACCACGACAACAAAACGTTACATCTTGGCCCATATGTGGGTGCCGAAACCGATCATACTGTAATCCCATTTGGAAAAGGCATTTGCGGACAAGTAGCTGAATCCAATGCCAACTTTGTGGTTCCTGATGTATCGGCACAAGACAATTATATTGCCTGCAGCTTTACCGTGAAATCAGAAATTGTAGTACCGTTATTTGTTAATGAAATCAATATTGGTCAAATTGACATCGACAGTCATGTGATCAATCCTTTTACCGAGGCAGACGAAAGATTTTTAGAGTTTGTGAATGAGCAAGTTGCGAAACTTTTTTAAGTCATTGCAAGTTTTTTATTTGCCTAATCAAAAAATAAAATTACCTTTGCACACGAATTGAGAAAGTCTTAATTCATACATAATAATCATTTAAATAAATATTGGAATGTATTTAAGTAAAGAAACAAAAGCTGAAATCTTCGCTAAACACGGAGGAAAAGCTGAAAA
>NZ_JBILQL010000158.1:0-3215 GCF_044373165.1 Flavobacterium sp. | reverse complement strand
TGCTGCCGTTTTGGCGCATCGCTGCGGCATTGGCCGCCGTCGCCGCGCTCGCTGGTGCGGTGTGGTGGGTGCGCGATACTGGCGTGCAGGCAGAGCGCGCCCGCTGGCAAATTAAAATGAGCAAATCAGATGCGCACTGGCAGGCTCAATTAGATGCGGCCAATGCCTCAAACCGCTCGAGCGAGCGGCGCAGCGCCCGAGCGATTGCAGACGTGTCAACCCGGTACCAACGTGAGATTAAAAATGTCGATGCTAAAAAAAATTATGATCGTAGTAGCGTGCAGCGCGGCAGCCTCCGGCTGTTCGACCGTCCCGATGTCGCCACTAGGCAAAACGATTGTCGAGCGCTGTCCGCAACCAGTGACCCTACCGCCTCCACCCTCGGATGTGATGGTAGAGAGGCAGCAGAACTTTCGCGAGCGGCTGCTGAAAATCTTTTTGACCTCGTCAACGACGCCGACGCTGTCGTCGCGCAACTGGCAGCCGCCCAGTCCGTGATTTTGGAATATCAAAAATTATGTGGCGCTGGTGGCGGCTTATGATCAGTCATCGCAGACCGCCCTCCGCGCTCTAAGCTGCCATTGTTGGCAGCGCGTAGGCGCTGCGCTTATTGCCACCATCGCGCCTCGTACATAGGCCGATTCGGCCCGCCTCTCTGCGGCTGCGTCAATCTCCGGGACAACAAAAAAATAAAACGTCATTGAGGCTATAGCCGCGCCGAGCGCGCAAAAAATCGTGAGGAGCGCGAGCGCAAAAATTGCGCGTTTATTGTGGTTTTTCACAGCTTTTGCAACCTCATTTTGGCAATTTTTATTTTTTTGTTTGCGATTTTTGTTTTGATTAGACCGATCTCGCGCTCAGTGTCAAAAATTTTTGCTTGCACTCGCTGCATCTCGCTCGCGTAGTCGGCGAGCAGGCGCGTATACGATGCGCGGTGGCACTGTTCTCGCCATTGCAAAAATGTCAAATAAATTTTTGTAATCATTTAATCTCCAATCGCGTCCCGGTTTGCAGTCGCGCCCCGGGCACAAAATCGCCGGATTTTAGTCTGTCCCCTATTAGTTTTTTGTCGGGCACCGAAACGACTGGCGGGGTGCGCAAAAATTCGGCAGGGATGAGATCAGGGTTATCGACAACAACGCTGGCCGGATTGTGTTTAATCGCGAGCGTTAAAAATGGGCTGTCGATTTTTGTAATCCCGCACGCCTCCATGTTGGTTTTTAGGTATTCGGTTATTGAGTCGATTTTTTGCTCTAACCGTTTTCGCCGCTCGGCCATGTGGCCCTCTGCCTCACGGATTGCCCTCACAGTCGCCTCGATGTTTTTGACAAACATCGCCACGTTTTTTGATTTTTCCTCGACCGGGAATTGGAGTCCCTCTAGTGTGTCCCGTATTGTCTCTGCGTCTAAATCGGAGTTCTCAAGCACGGCTAGGGCCGTGCGGTATTCGGTCGTGAGTTCGTAGAGTGCTGTCATAATTTATGCCTCAAAATGGGATGTCATCGTCAAAATCATCCAGCTGTACTGGCTGGGCGCGCTGCCCTATATCATGCCGCGCCGTAGAGGCTGGAGGGGCTGACGTCGCGTGCAACGCCAAAAATTCTGGTGTCGACGTAATCAAATTTTTGTAGTAGTCGGAGAGCGCATTAAATGACGCTAAAACAAATTCGTCGGGCTCAAGTGACAAATAAAACGACGGATTAATTTGCTCGGGCACCGGCGCACCTTTTGGCAACGCCATTAGCGCGGTGATGCGGGTTTTATTTTTGTCGTTTGGTGTTAACTGCAACATGCACGGTTTGCCTAGGATGTTTTTGGAGTCAAACCCTGCCAGCTCGGTTTGCGAAAACTCGCGACCGCGCCAGTTGACTAAATCGCGTCTCAAATTAGCCTTTTCTGCGAGCGACGCCGTGTAGTATTTTGAGACAAAAAACGGCATCCCGGCGCGCTCGCCATCCGGCATCAGCTCGTTTGGTAGCTCAAATCCAATCACAACTTGACGTCTAAAAATTTTCTCGCCCTTGTACTCGCCCGGCTGCGTACCAATGTCAATCAGCCGGACGCATCGCGCAACGTGCGTACCTGCTGGCGCCTGTGCAAAATCGCCGCCGCCTGTGTCAGTCCATCTCATTTTTTAATCCTCATAATTTTGCTGCAATTTGTCAATTAAAATTTCCTCACGCGCCGTTTTGCCGCGAGGATTGAAAATCTCACGCCGTCCGCGCCAGCCGAGCACGTCGTGATCGTAGTCGTCTCGCGCCAGCGGTTGCTCGCGCCAATCCAAAAATGTCAAATCATCAGATTTTTGGTTAATCGTCAGAATCCTCCTCCTCCAACAAATCACGAACAGTGGCAGAGTACACGCTCAAATACTCGGTGACCTCGTATTTGATGTCGAGTGCGCCCGCTCTGATTGACTCGCGGATCACGTCAACAGTGCGTCCGTGCAGTGCGTTGATTTGGTCAAAAAATTTAACACGGTCGTGCGACGTCATCGGCGCGCCTCCCTATAAAAAAATTTTGTGCTGTGCAATTTTGCTGCTAGTCCAATTTTGCTGCTGGTCGCGCTTGCTTTTTCCGCAGATTCGCCAGACCGGTGGCCCGTAGTAGGGTTTCGCTCACGCCGCACCGTCGCGCTGTCCCCGCGCTCGCTCGCCTATTGGCCACACTCCCGCGGGGAGTCAATGCAAACTGCGCATCGACAGCAACACTATAATCCAACGTGTGCCGATTGTCAACAATATTTATAGAGTTTTGGAGCGTTGACAAAATCACGGCGTGAGCGTAAAATACGGTCAACACAATAACCTGAGCAAAAAAATGGTACCTATCATAAATTTAGACAAAAATTGTCCCGAAATCGACCTGATCATCCACGAGCATTTTTTGGGCAAAACCCGCCTGCTACAGGAGGCGCTCGGCGTCACTCGCGCCTGCGTCTCAATCTGGCGTAGGCGCGGCATCCCGGCGATGAGGCGGTACCATATAGACGCGGTGATTCGGGAGCGTTCCGAGGGTTTGAAGAGCGAGGGCGATGGCGAAAGCAAAAAACCGCTTTCCTCGGTAGAAAACACAATCGGGAGCCTGGCATAAATCGACACACGCGCTGCGGCATACCTTGGGATTGTCAGTCCGCTGGGAGTCGGTAGTACCCTGCCGCAGGCGTGGAGCGGCAGGGCTTGACAATGTTGTAACAATATGGTTTAATTTTTTAG
>NZ_JBILQL010000164.1:0-3220 GCF_044373165.1 Flavobacterium sp. | reverse complement strand
GAGGGCGTTGGAGGTGGAGGTGGACCGACAGGTCCAACTGGAGATACTGGACCGACAGGTCCAACTGGAGATACTGGACCGACAGGTCCAACTGGAGCTACTGGGCTAACTGGTGAAACTGGGCTAACTGGTGACACTGGAGCTACTGGACCGACAGGTCCAACTGGAGATACTGGACCGACAGGTCCAACTGGAGATACTGGACCGACAGGTCCAACTGGAGATACTGGACCGACAGGTCCAACTGGGCTAACTGGTGACACTGGAGCTACTGGACCGACAGGTCCAACTGGAGATACTGGACCGACAGGTCCAACTGGAGATACTGGACCGACAGGTCCAACTGGGCTAACTGGTGACACTGGACCGACCGGTGCCGGCGGTGCACTTGGTTACTACGGAAATTTCTATGATGACACGGATCAACCATTTTTAGTGCCTGGAACTGCGCAGATAGTTGGTATCAATAGCGATAATGGATCTGTTGGATTTTCTTTAAGCGGTACTGGAACAATTGTTATTGCTAATCCTGGCACATACACGATGATCTATTCAATTCAGCTTAAGAATACAGATAATGATATTCACTATGCTGACATTTGGTTAAGGTTTAACGGCTCAGATTATCCAGATAGTACAACAAGATTCCATGTGCCTGCGCGTAAAAGTGCTTCTGAGTTCGGCTATGCAGTAGCCACAGTTAATTTTGTAGGAACTTCAATCAGCCCTGGTGATACTGTAGAACTTTGGTGGCATTCTAATAGCGCACAAGTTTCAATAGAACATTTACCACCTGGTCTTGCACCCGTTCATCCAGCTACACCAAGTGTTATTGCTACATTCACGCAAGTAATGTATACACAACTAGGTCCTACTGGGCCAACAGGTCCTACTGGGCCAACAGGTCCTACTGGGCCAACAGGTCCTACTGGGCCAACAGGTCCTGTAAGTCCGGAATATCAAAATCCAGTATTTACTATAGAATTATTGGATTATTTAAGTGTAGATTTTTATGCACCATTTGCTTTAGAAATAGACTCGGTTACGAATATCGTTAATGCACCAACTACAACTTTAGCCGTAAATAATTCACCATACGTTTTAGGAAATCCTATTACAATTGGTTCTAAAATAACAGTAACAGTTTCAACTGCTGCTGTAATAAACTTAAATACGACAAGATTATGATAAATTATTATATAAAAGGACAAACTGATAAATGGGTAAGACCAGCTGGTTGGCTAACAATGCCAACTATAACTGCTGCTGAAAATAAATGTGCATTCTTATTAGCTGTGTATGCTGATGAAGAAAATTATTTTGCTGTATCTTATGGTTCTGGTTCTTGTAATTATACAATTGATTGGGGTGATGGAACTACAATAACTGTTAATAACTCAACTGCTATACAAACAAAAAGATATGATTATTCATTAATTAGTTCAATTGTTTTACAAGATAGTTTTGGAATAGATTATAAACAAGTAATAATTACAGTTACTCTTAATTTTGGCGCATTATCTGCTTGGACTATAAATTCGGCTAATGCAGCATCAAGAGCAGGTAAATCCCAAATATTAGAAACTGTTATAAGTCATAGTCACTCCCTTACTTTTAATTCCAGAATACAAACTATGATGGAAAGTTTAAAAATAATTAAATTTATACCAACTGGTGTAGTAACTAATAATTTAAGGGATTTAATTGCTTTGAAAAATTTTGAAGGATTTGAGAATATAGATACTACTAATACCACAACATCTGGAACAACTTTTGCTAATATAGGACCAGTATGGCAATCATTAAATTTTACTTGGAATAGTGGAGCTGCTGGTATGACTAGTATATTAGCAAGTTCAAGAATTAAAAAGTTTGGGAATGTAACACTTTTAGGAACTGGCGGTTTAACAACTGCTATGTCTTCCGATAATATAGAGGAAATTGGTGATGTAAATTTAGGAAATCATAATACTTTAACTTCTATGTTTCAGAATAATTTTAATTTAAGAAAAATAGGAACAATTACGATTGGTGGTACTGCTGTTAATATAACTACAATGTTTCAGAACTGCTATTCTTTACAAGAAATAGTATTTACCGATTGTGCTAATATTACAACCATTACAACAACTACATTTGTAAGTTGTTTCGCATTAAGAAGATTAGTTCTACCTAATATAGTAGTATCAGTTACTGCTCCTGTCGGATGTTTACAAAGAACAGCATTAGTAGAATTATTTATGAGTTTAGGTTCACCACTAACAACACAAACATTAACAATAACGGGTAATCCTGGAATACCAGATTTATTACCTGCTGATTTATTAATAGCAACATCAAAAAACTGGACAGTGTTTCAATAAAATAAAAATAGATATGGAAGATACAAGTGGATTTTACAAATGGGATGATATAAATAGGGAATGGTTATTTGCACCTAATGCTGTTTATGGACCAACATTTACTTTAAAAAGAGAGTTGAAAGATACTTACGAATATCCTATTGAAGGTTGTACGTGGTATGACGAACGACCTAAAGATTTGAATTAAATTTTAGTAATCTCCATTTCTGAAAAATGATCTTGTTGGGTCACAAAGATTCGATAGTTAAATAGCTCTTCAGGTAGGGATTCGTGAGAAACTACAAATATTGACATTCCATATTTTTCTGAATACTCTTTAAGAATTGAAATTGCTCGATATACATTTGATTTATCAAGTGAACTAAAGATTTCATCAAGAAACATTACATTCATTTGGCTGTGTTTCATCTTAATTATTTCAATAAAAGCAAGCAAAACAATTAGGTTCATCTTTTTACGCTGACCGCTAGATAGACTTTCTGGAGAAATTTGTAATCCTAAATAAGTTATATGAGGATCAAATTCATTGTCAAATTCAAATGAAAACTTAAATTCTAATTTTTCAGAGATCTCAAGAATTCTTGCATTTAGTGTTGGAATTACTCGCTCAATCATATCTCTCTTAATTCCACTCTCCGATAAGAGATCATCTAGACTTAGTGAAATAGCTCGAGATGAAGTTAAAGTATTAATTTGGGATTGGCTCTCATCTATCTGCTCCTCTAGACTCTTGATTATTTTAGAGATAGAAGATATTTCGTCAGACCCATTGCTCTCATTAGCAGCCTCCAGTGAGGTCACTAGGGATTGTAATTCAGCCTTTTTATTAAAATAATCAGAATCAATATCTCCCTTAT
>NZ_JBILQL010000067.1:0-13337 GCF_044373165.1 Flavobacterium sp. | reverse complement strand
GATAATGCCACCGAATTGAGAAACCAATTAAAATTAACTTACAATAAAGCGCGTCAAGCGGCTATTACTAACGAAATCTTAGAGATTGTTGGTGGTGCGGAAGCTTTGAACGGATAATTTTAAACAATATTTTACCTTAAAAGAGCCAGCGAAAGTTGGCTCTTTTTTTATTACTTTTAAAATAAAATTGTACCCGATGGAAGTCAAAGAACTCACCACTTTAAACGAAATGCTCCAACAATTCAACACGATGCAATTTTTGTATCCCAATATGACGGTAGAGCGTTATCAATCTTTCTTGACTGATATGATTCCGAAAAGCTATAAACAAGTGGCAGTCTTTGAAAACAACGTTTGTTTGGGTTTAACAGGCTTTTGGTTCGGCACCAAATTATGGACCGGCAAATACATCGAAATCGACAATTTTATAGTACACCCAAATTACCGACAAAAAGGAGTAGGCAAAATAATTTCAAGTTATATAGATGTTAAAGCCAAAGCATTAAATTGTACTTGTATTGTTTTAGATGCTTTCACCGGAAATTTTCCCGCTCATAAATTCTACTACAATTTAGGCTATGTACCAAGAGGTTTTCATTTTATCAAAACTATTGATGAAAATGGATTTTCCTAATACAATAAAATCCTATTTTTGTTTCACTAACAAATATCACTTTGAGTTTATATAAAAGCCTTTTTAAACAAACATTAATCTATGGTTTGGCCACCGTGCTGCCAAGAATGATTAGCTTTTTACTCAACCCACTTTATGTTGACCAATTACCCAAACAAGAATTTGCAGATGTTTCTATAGTGTTTGCTTGGCTGGTATTCTTTAATGTCATACTGTCTTATGGAATGGAAACCGCTTTTTTCAGATTCTACAATACCGAAAATGATAAAAAGCGAGTTATTACTACAGCAACTGTTTCGCTATTTTGGACTTCAATCTTGTTTTTGGTTTTATCCCTATTGTACCGAAATACCTTATCCGATTGGTCTGAAATAAAAGTTGAATACATCACTTACACCATTTGGATATTGGTTCTCGACGCTTTGGTTATTATTCCTTTTTCAAAACTAAGAGCCATGCAAAGGCCAATGTTTTATGCTTTTATTAAAATAGGGAACGTAGGCTTAAATATGGTGCTGAATTTGTTTTTCTTATTGCTGTTACCCAAATTAGCCCAAGTTGATAACGAAGGATTTTTTAACAGTATTTACTTTGAAAACTTTCAAGTCGGATACATATTTGTTGCCAACCTAATAGCCAGTTTGGCCACTTTTGCGGTCTTGTCTCCAAATTATCTCCAAATTAATTGGAAGTTCGATTTTTCTTTGTGGAAAAGAATGATGCAATATGGTTTACCCATTTTAATTGCCGGAGTAGCCTTTGCCATCAATGAACATTTCGATAAAATTTTGTTAGATTGGATGAATGTTTCCAAATCAGATATCGGAGCTTATGCTGCTTGTTATAAGATTGGAATGTTTATGGTTTTATTCAGAACCGCTTATACATTAGGAATAGAGCCATTCTTTTTTAGTTATGCTGCTAATGAAAATGCCCAACAAACCTATGCTACTATTACCAAGTATTTCGTGATTTTCGGATCTTTTATAAGCTTTTTTGTCATCGCTTTTATCGACTTATTGAAATTGCCGTTAGTTCCTGAAGACAGCTATTGGATAGCTATTAAAGTAGTACCGTTGATCGTGGTAGCCAATTTCTTTTTAGGGATCTATACAAATCTTTCAGTTTGGTATAAGTTAATCGATAAAACCCGAATTGGCGCCTATATTTCCATTGTTGGCGCTTTAGTAACACTTTTACTCAATTACATCCTTATCAAACAAGGATTAAGTTATTACGGTTCTGCTATTGCCACAATCTCAGCCTATGGCACTATGATGATTATTTCCTATCAGATGGGTCAAAAGCAATATCCTATTCCTTACGATATCAAAACGATATTGCAATATTTACTGCTTTCACTGATCTTCTCGGGAATTTCGTTTTACATCCCCATTTTAAGAGAAAATTATTTCGTTAAGATAGTATTGCTATCGTTATTTTTATACTTTATTTACCACAACGAAAAAGCAACGCTTTCCAAAATCATTAAAAGAAAAGCCCAATGACCATAAAAATAATCAACAAGTCACAACACGATTTGCCTAACTACGAAACTATCGCTTCGGCCGGAATGGATTTAAGAGCCAATTTAACCGAATCAGTAGTGTTAAAACCTTTGGAAAGAGCCATTGTTAAAACAGGCCTTTTTATAGAGCTTCCTATAGGTTACGAAGCCCAAGTCCGACCAAGAAGTGGTTTGGCTGCTAAAAAAGGAATTACCGTCTTAAATTCTCCGGGTACAGTTGATGCCGATTATCGCGGAGAAATTGGGGTGATTTTAGTAAATTTATCCCAAGAAGATTTTACCATCGAAAACGGTGAAAGAATCGCCCAATTAGTAATCGCCCAACACGAACGCGCCGAGTGGATTGAAGTTCAGGAACTCTCTGAAACTTCTCGAGGAGAAGGCGGTTTTGGCAGTACCGGAGTGAAATAATCGACGGTGTTCAGTAAGCAGAAAGTTTAATTCAAAATATTTAATTCAAGATCAATGAAAATAATAGTTCCAATGGCCGGTCGCGGTTCTCGTCTTCGTCCCCATACTTTAACCATACCAAAACCATTAATTCCAATAGCCGGAAAACCCATTGTTCACCGTTTAGTGGAAGATATTGCCAAAGTGCTCAATCAAGACATTGAAGAAATTGCCTTTATCATTCACGAAAGCTTTGGAAAAAAAGTAGAAGAGGATTTAATTGCCATTGCCGAAAAATTAGGTTCTAAAGGAACTATTTATTATCAAAACGAAGCGCTCGGCACCGGTCACGCCATTATGTGTGCCAAAGAGTCATTGAGCGGTCCGGCAGTTATTGCTTACGCTGATACTTTAATTCGAGCCAATTTCAATTTAGACCAATCAGCTGATAGTGTCATTTGGGTAAAACAAGTAGACCAGCCGGAAGCATTCGGAGTAATTAATTTAAACGAAGCCAATGAAATTGTAGAATTAGTAGAGAAACCAAAAGAGTTTGTCTCGGATTTAGCAGTTATCGGAATTTACTACTTCAAAGACGTTGGGGTTTTAAAAAATGAACTGCAACATGTTTTAGACAATAACATCATCCACGGCGGTGAATACCAAATCAACGATGGTATCAAACAAATGATGGCAAAAGGCATGAAATTTGTGCCGGGTGAAGTAGACGAATGGATGGACTGCGGCAACAAAGAAGTAACGGTTGAAACCAACACCAGAATGTTAGGATTTTTACATGATGACGGAGAAAATTTAATCGCCGACACAGTTAGATTGGAAAATGCTACAGTAATTCCACCTTGTTACATTGGTGAAGATGTAGCCATCATCAATTCGGTGATAGGACCAAATGTTTCTTTGGGTAGAGGAACGCATGTAACCAACAGCAAAATCCAAAACAGTTTGATTCAAACACATGCACACCTTAAAAATGCCAAATTGAATAATGCAATGATTGGAAATCATGTGAATTTTGACGGGGATTTTACCAGTATTAGTATAGGGGATTATTCGGTTTTAGAATAAAAAAAACAAATGAAGAAATTAAAAATGTATCGCTGGCTTTTCGGAATGTTTTTCATTCCAACGCTTCTTTTGGCTCAAACTGAACCCGAAGAAGTGGCAGCTGTAGACGATAAATTTCAAAATTTTTTCTACGAATCACTCAAGCAAAAAGGAATCGAAAATTACGACAAGGCTATTGAAGCTTTGGAACAATGCAAAGAGCTCGAACCCAATAATGCCGTGGTGTATTTTGAGTTGGGTAAAAATTATTTGGCTCAAAAGAAATACAAAGAAGCTTATGCCAATTTCGAGAAAGTTACCCAAATGGATCCGAAAAACCGTTGGGCTTGGGTAGGGATGTACGATGTTTGCTATGATACCCAAGATTACAATCAGTCGATTGTTATTATTCAAAAGTTAATTGAATTCAATGCCGATTATAAAGAAGATTTGACGTCTCTTTACATGAATACCAAACAATTCGATAAAGCATTAGAGCTCATCAATGAGTTGAATGAAAAAGTAGGCAAATCAGACAAACGCGATTTGTACAAAGCCGATATTCTTAAAGATTCAAAATACCAAACAGCCGAGAAGAATCACCTGTTAGACCAAATTAAAAAGTTTCCTAAAGAAGAGGCCAATTACATCAGCTTAATCTATCTCTATTCCCAAAGTAATCAAGAAGAAAAAGCATTGGAAGTAGCCATGAAGTTGGAGAAAGAAATCCCAACTTCCGATTGGGCGCAAGTCAGTTTGTTTAAGTTTCATCTCAATAATAACGATGGTGATAACGCTGTAAAAGCCATGAATATGGTGTTGCCGAGCATAAAAATTGATTCTAAAATCAAGCATCGAATTCTTAACGAATTCCTTATCTATGCGAAAAACAACCCAAAATACGAACCCGATTTGGATAAAGCGATTGCTTATTTTGATGATGATAAAGAGGTTAAAGTAGCCAAAGAAATCGGTAAATTCTATTACAATAAAGCCAATTGGGTTAAGGCCGTTAAATACTTCGAAATGTACCTCAAAAATGCACCCGAAGAAATGGAAACGCTCTTATTGCTGTTACAAGCTTATACCGATAACAACCAATTTGACGTGCTGTCTAAAAAAGCGGACGAATTAACGCAACTTTTCCCAACACAACCGCAGTTTTACTATTATTCGGGATTAGCTTACAATCAATTACAAAATTTTAAAAAAGCGACTTCAATTTTAGAGACTGGCTTAGATTTTGTTATAGAGGATGTGGCTTTGGAAATCAATTTCAACATTCAACTCGGCGAAGCTTATAATGGTTTAGGCGACATGAAAAAGAAAGAAAAGTATTTTACCAAAGCCAATGAACTCATTAACAAACAAAAGAAATAATGAAGTATTGGATTCTAATCATAGCAACACTCTTTTTGGTTTCTTGCAAGTCGAAAGCCGGTATGGTCAACACCAACTCGGTCACTCCTTACGTAGTCGATGAAAATGAGTTGACTTCTAAAAAAGTCATCGAAAATCATTACAACAATAAAAGAGATTTTTCCACGTTATACATTCGATCAAGCGCCAAATACCGCGATGATAAGCAATCTCAAAACGTTTCGGCTGAAATCAAAATCAAAAAAAACGAAAAAATATTAGTCAGTATTCGCTTCTTAGGGATTACCATGGCAAAAGCCTTGATTACTCCGAATGAAGTGAAGTATTACGAAAAAATCAACGGAACATATTTTGAAGGCGATTATGCTTCGTTAAGTGAATGGTTGGGAACCGATTTGGATTTCAAGAAAATACAAAATATGCTTTTGGGACAACCTATAGACGACTTGACCCAACAAAAGTACCTATCGGAAGTAACCGATAAATTTTACAAGTTGAATGCCACGGAAAATAAAACGGAAAAATCATTTTTCTTTGAGTCAAAAAATTACTTGCTCAAAAAACAAGAAGTAGTTCAACCCGAAAAGGAGAGAGCTTTTGCTGTGAATTATTCCGAATTTCAAACGTTTACAACCGCCATTCTTCCTTCCGGATTGTTCATCAACGCCAGTCAGAAGAAAGGCAAAACCGAAATAGCCATCGATTATAATTCGGTTACCTTTAATGAAGAATTGTCTTTTCCGTACAGTGTTCCCGACGGATATGACAGAATTTTTATAAATTAGTCGAGCCAAAATTTACTATCATTATGCCAAAATTCTTTTTCTGCTTACTGTTCTTTTGTTTAGCTACACCCATGTGGAGCCAACCGCCAACGCAAGAAGAACTCGAAGAACGAAAAGCTAAAATTCAACTGGAAATCCAAGAAAAAGAAAGACAATTGCAATCGGTTAAAAGTAAAGAGAAGTCGGTTGTAAGTCAGTTGTTGATTCAAAAGGAAAAAATCGGACTCAAAGAAAAACTTATCCAAACTACCGAAAAGCAAACCAAGTTATTGAGCAACGATATTTACATCAACCAATTAAAAATTAACCAACTCAACCGCGATTTAGAAAAGTTACGGGAAGATTACGCTCAGATGATTGTAAAGTCGTATAAAAGCCGTTCTGAGCAAAGCAGAGCGATGTTCTTATTGTCATCAGAAAACTTTCTGCAAGCCTATAAAAGAGCGCAGTACATGAAGCAATACGCCAGCTATCGCAAAATGCAAGGTGAAGAAATCAAAGGGAAAACCAAACAACTGGAAGATTATAATGTAAAGATTGGCGCCCAAAAACAGGAAAAAGAAAAACTGATTGCCGAAAAAGAAAAGGAAAAACAGGAGCTTGAAAAGGAAAAGCAAGAGCAAGAAAAAATAGCCAACCAAATCAAAAAAGAGAAAGGTAAAATTGCTGCCGAAATCAAAAAGAAACAGCAGGAAACCAAACGAATTGATGAACAAATCAGGAAAATGATTCGCGATGCTATTGCGGCTGCCAATAAAAAAACAGCAGCAGCCAACGCCAAAACAAATCCTAAAACCACGGCGGCTGAGAAAAAAGCCATTGAGTCATCAACCAAAATTATTTTAACCCCTGAAGGTAAAATAGTATCAGATAATTTCAAAGCCAACAAAGGACGTTTGCCATGGCCTGTAGAAAAAGGGGCAATTAGTTTGGGCTATGGAGACCAACCGCATCCGGTATTTAAAACATTACAAATACACAATAGCGGTATTGAAATTGCAACCGAGAACGGAGCATCAGCCCGAGCTGTTTTTGCCGGAGAAGTAACCCAAGTGCAGCAATTAACGCCGCTGAAGAAAGCCGTAGTTATTCGCCACGGAGACTTCTTTACCATTTATCAAAATTTAAGCTCAGTGTCGGTTAGTGTAGGCGATAAAGTTTCGGCCAAACAAGTGTTGGGAAAAATCAGAACAGATGCTGACGGTAAAACAGTAGTTAAGTTTTTGGTTTCACAAAACTCGGTTTTTTTCAATCCGTCGACTTGGTTATCCGGACGATAAAAAAATAAAAAGCCCCAAATCAGGGGCTTTTTTTATACAAATAAGGCTTTTAATTCTGAAGCATCGTTAGGTTTCATTTTCCCGGCCAACACCAAACTCAGTTGTTTTCTTCGCAAAGCCGCATCAAATCTTTGTTGTTCTAATTCAGTTTCCGGTTCAATTTGAGGTACCGGAACAGGATGTCCCATTTCGTCAACCGCCACAAAAGTGTAAATTGCTTCATTGGCTTTCGTTCTGTTGCCCGATTCTCGGTCTTCAATCCATACATCAATAAAAATTTCCATAGACGAAGTAAAAGCTCTCGACACCTTGGCTTCTACAGTTACCACACTACCTAAAGGAATAGCTCGGTTAAAAGCTACGTGATTGACCGAAGCAGTCACTACTATTCTTCGAGAATGTCTTCGGGCGGCAATACTGGCGGCTCTATCCATACGAGCCAGTAATTCGCCACCAAAAAGATTGTTCAACGGATTGGTTTCACTGGGCAAAACCAAATCGGTTAAAACGGTTAAAGATTCAGAAGGATGTTTAGGAGTCATAGCGGTAATTTTTTGCAAAGGTAATTACAGTAAATAAAAAATCCCGATTTCTCGGGACTTTTTTATAATTCTTCTATCAATAACCAAACGTCTTTGTTGTCCAGTTTACGAATATCTTTCATAGTAGCTTGGGCTTCCGCATAAGTAGAAAAACTTCCGTACAATACCGGAAATAACCCATGTTTGTTTTGAGGCAGCCTTTTGGCTTTGAAACCTAATTTAACCAAAGAAGCATAAGCTTTTTCCGCATTGCCTTCTATTCTGAAAACGCCGGCAACTACATGATAAGGCATGTTTTCAGTTGGTACTGTTAGCGTTACACTAGGCAAAGGGTTTTCAATGAAAAAAGTAGCTTCTTGAATTTTTTGGTTGATTTTTTTCTGAACATTCGACTGCACCAACAGCGTTTCTTGTTCAACTTGTGTCAAATAATTGTCGTATAATTTATATCCTAATACGCCAGTTAAACCAATTGATAAAGCAAAAACAGCCGCATATTTTAGTGCTTTGTAACTTTTTCTTTTTTCCGGTGTGAAGGCGATTGGCGCTTTTTCTTCGATTATTTCCACCTCTTTTTTGTAAGCCTCACGCTTAACAGCCGGCGACATAAAAGGGCTTAATCCAAAAGATTCTTTGAGGTAATTGATTTGATCTGCCGGAATGAAAACCAAATTTCTTTCGGAATTCATGGAAAATTCGCCAATGTTTTTCAACGAAAAATAACCAAACTCCTGGATTTTAGTTGTCCAATGCGATACTTCGTTTTGAATAGCATTAACAGCAGCTTCATAGGCTATTTTTTCAGCTTGTGCCAAATGATTAGCCAATAAGCCATCGTTGTTTTTGAGAAACGGATTAAAAGAAATTAATTTTTTAGGCGGATAAAAAGAATGTGAACTCTCATCCAATTGCGCCGACTGGAATTCGGTTAAAAAGGCACCAAACCCCGGAACAGTAACACACTGATAGCGATATAATAATTGGGAAATATATTGTTCAATCTTCATACCGACAAATTTAGAGAAACAATAGTAGTATCAAAAAATTATTCACAATTTTTATTAACAATCCCAAAGAAAAAACCGCTATTTTTGTAGTATTTTATTGATATGAATCGAAACGAATTATTTTATCTTTTGGCGCTTCAACAAGTTGAAGGTGTTGGCGATATCATGGCTAAAAAGCTATTAACCGCCTTTGGTTCAGCCTATAATGTTTTTCAAGCCAAACCTAATCAGTTGCGAGCCATTGAAGGAATAGGCGAGGTTTTAATTCGAAAACTGAAAGACAAATCAATTTTTGAAAAGGCAACAGCCGAAATAGAATTTATTGAACAAGAAGGCATTCAGGTTTTATACTATACAGACGCCAATTATCCGGAACGATTAAAACATTGTATCGACGGTCCGGTTTTGTTATTTGCTTCCGGAAATTTTGATTTTCGAAATCGAAAAATGATTAGCATTGTCGGAACCCGACAAGTGACAGCCTACGGAACGGAATTTTGTAAAAAGCTTTTGGAAGATTTAGCTATATTCAATCCCATAATTGTAAGCGGATTTGCTTATGGTGTTGATATAGTGGCTCATCAAACTGCAATGCAATATCAGTTGCAAACCGTAGGCGTTTTGGCTCATGGTTTGAATCAAATTTATCCCAAAAGTCACAAAAAGTATGTTGCCAAAATGGAACAAAACGGTGGTTTTTTAACCGAGTTTTGGAGTAGTTCCAGTCCCGAAAAAGAGAATTTTGTAAAGCGAAACCGCATAGTAGCCGGTATGAGCGAAGCCACTATTGTTATTGAAAGTGCCGACAAAGGAGGTTCGTTAATTACGGCAAATTTAGCCAACGATTACAATAGAGATGTGTTTGCCTTGCCCGGAAGAATTACAGACAAATACAGTCAAGGTTGCATCGACTTGATCAAAACCCAAAGAGCACAATTGATTACTTCGGCAGCAGATATAATTTATAATTTGAATTGGCAAGTGGTTACCAATCCACCCAAATCCATCCAAAAACAGCTTTTTGTGTCTTTAGATTTGGAGGAACAAAAAATTTATGATTACTTGCAGCAAAACGGCAAACAGCTTATAGACATTATAGCCTTAGCCTGTGATTGCCCGATTTTTAAAGTTTCGTCAACGCTTTTAAATATGGAGTTAAAAGGCGTTATCCGACCATTACCGGGAAAATTATTTGAAGCGGTTTAAAAGCATAACTTATGAATGTCATCCAAACAGCTGATTTTTTGTCTATTACTGCCACTAAATTGGAAAATATTTCGGCTAACGATATTTCGGTATTGATAGCAAAATTACAAGAGGCAAAAAACCATAACCCTCAAATTACGGAAGATACTATTAGTCAATTTTCAGAAGCCTTACTGCATCACAGTAAGGCTTTAGAAGATGTAATGCACCAACGCGTACTGGTTAATTTTTTTACCGAGAAAGATTATCCCAGAAGTATGTTTTCCCATTCGCTCTCCTTTCAAAGCAATCGCAATACCAGATTATTCGTAGAATTGTTTTTGGGAACAGAGTTGCTTCGGTTAATCCAACAAAGAATGACAGAAAATAATTTTTCTGATTTGAGAGCATTAGCTGAAATCCAAGGGTTTTTCCCCGAATCTGTTTCGGCAAAAATAGTTCAGGAATTGCAAACTAAATTAGAGCTCGCAACCACAGCATTAACACCAAAACAAAGCGATTTTTCAAAGATAACCTACATCAAAGAAGAAGATTTTTTTGGGTTAGTCAGCCAGTTCAAATCCCCTTTCTTAGAAGAGAAAATGAAAGCGCTTTTCACAGCGGTTAAGAATTGGTATTATCTCAATAACAATTCTGAGTTGGCCAAAGTAACTTTTGCCGCAATGAAAAAATACGTCGCCATTGATCCGACTTTTTCTGAACAAATCAGTCAATTTAAAAGGGAATCGGAAATGCAATACCAACCATTTACCATCAACAGAAGTAAATATAAATGGGTGTATTTTTTGGTTGGTTTAGTAGTTTGCTTGGAATTGAATTTTCTTTGGAATCGATTGTCCGCAATAAATTTTAACACCGAATCGGAAACTTTTGATTATACGGCAGAACCGCCAAAATTAGATCGTTATTACACCGGTATGAAATTTAAAATAGATAGTTTTCAGGTGTTTTTAACGGATTATAATCCGAAAGAAATCCGAAGATTATCGCCCATAACAACGATTAAAACAGGTCAAAATCCGTTTGAGACTTTTTATGAACATCCGCCAACAGGAGAAAGTTCCAACAACCTTCGTGTGGCCAATGAATCCTTATATGATATGGTGCTTTTAGAAAACGCCATACTGTATGATTCGATTGAAATTCCGCGAACGGCACATTTCATCAAAGCGGGCGACTTTCATTACATTCATTTTAACCGAGAAGACACCAGAACAGTTTTCAATGCATATGTCGGAAAAAAATTGGCTACTTTTCAAACCGAAAGCAATCATTTGTTTGTGAGAAGCGGTTCCGTTGTAGAATATCGTTTTAGCGAATTGGCACCCAATGCCAACGCCATTTTAAAACAAGATTTTGAGTTTAAAAACGACGTCAAGTTGTATTATCGTAATGGAGAATTGATTCAACAATAACTATTCAAAGCCTAATTTTAAACGAACTCTTTGTAATACACCGTCGGCAATTTTCCCGGCTTTTTCTGCACCTTGTTGTAACAAGGCATCCACTTCGGGTAAATTGTTCATGTAGTAGTTGTACTGCTCTCTTTCGGTTTTGAATCGTTCGCAAATCAATTCGAATAGAGCTTGCTTGGCATGACCGTAACCAAAATCGCGGTTTGCATTGGCGTATTTGGTTTTCATTTCCGCAATTTGCTCGGCATCGGCCACCAATTTATAAATGGCAAAGATTTTACAAGTAGCGGTGTCTTTAGGCTCTTCTAATGGTGTGCTATCGGTTTCTATGCTCATGATTTGCTTGCGCAAGGCTTTGTCATCCAAGAAAATATTGATGATGTTACCACGTGATTTACTCATTTTTTGCCCATCGGTACCCGGAACATACATGGTTTCTTCTTGTACTTTTCCTTCGGGTAAAACAAAAGTTTCTCCCATTTGGTGGTTGAAACGAGAAGCCACGTCGCGGGTAATTTCGATGTGTTGCATTTGGTCTTTGCCTACCGGTACGAAATTGGCATCATACAACAAGATATCAGCAGCCATCAGCATCGGATACGTAAACAAACCGGCATTTACATCTTCCAAACGATCGGCTTTGTCTTTAAAAGAATGCGCTAAAGTCAACCGTTGGAACGGGAAGAAACAGCTCAAATACCAAGACAGTTCGGCAGTTTGTACCACATCACTTTGACGGTAAAAAACCACTTTATTTACGTCTAAACCACAAGCCAACCAAACTGCCGCTGTGCTGTAAGTGTTTTGGCGAAGTTCGTCACCGTTTTTAATTTGAGTTACCGAATGCAAATCGGCTATAAACAAAAACGATTCGTTACTTGGGTTTTTCGACATTTCAATAGCTGGTAAAATAGCTCCCAATAAGTTTCCTAAATGTGGCGTTCCGGTACTTTGGATTCCGGTTAGTATTTTTGGCATTTTGAATATATTTTCTTCCCGCAAAGTTAAGCCTTTGTAGCAAAAATTGCATACGTTTGATTACTTTTGACAATATGAGAGTCTTGAAAATTATTTTTTGGATACTATATCGCGTTTGGTTTTATATTTTAATTGCGATTCCAATCATAGTGATGTTCCCGTTTTTGTTGGTTTCCATACTTTCAGAGAAATGGTATCCTTACTTTTTTGTGTTGGCTCGAATTTGGGCTAAGTTTATTCTTTTCGGAATGGGATTTAGGACTAAAGTGAAATTTGAGCAACAACCCGAAGAAGGGAAGAGTTATATGTTTGTAGCCAATCATACTTCCATGACCGATATCATGTTGATGTTATCGGTTATTAGAAATCCTTTTGTTTTTGTGGGGAAAAAAGAGCTTTCAAAGATTCCACTTTTTGGGTTTTTCTACAAAAGAACCTGTATATTGGTGGACAGAAGCAGTTCTAAAAGCCGCATGGCCGTTTTTGAAAGAGCACAGCAAAGATTGCACCAAGGCTTAAGCATTTGCATTTTTCCTGAAGGCGGTGTTCCTGATGAAAGTGTAGTATTGGACGAATTTAAAGATGGCGCTTTTCGCTTGGCTATAGATCACGAAATTCCAATAGTTCCCATGACATTTTTTGATAATAAACGATTGTTTTCTTATACTTTTTTTAGTGGAAGTCCGGGTTTGATGCGGGTAAAAGTCCACCGCTTTTTTGAAACAAAAAACCAAAGTCCCGAATACAAAAAAACACTTAAAAGTGAGGTTAGAGAGTTGTTGTTGAACGATTTACAAACCGACCAAAATTAAAAAGAGTTCCGTAATGCGGAACTCTTTTCAGTTATTACTCGAAAGCAATAACACCACTTAACTAATTTTAAACAAGAACAAACTAGAATTTATAACTAAAGCCGCTGTAAACGCCAAACAAATAGGGTCTGAAGTTTCCGGTATCATTGCTAAAGGTGTTGATTTGGTATTTAAAAGTTGGTTCGATATGAAACTCAAAAGATTTCAGTAAATCATATTTTAATCCTAAACCAATATTGGTGCTAAAGTGAATGTTATTTAGGTTATTGGCTGCTCCCAAAACGATAGTTCTATTGTCTGAAACCACGGAAATGG
>NZ_JBILQL010000066.1:0-13480 GCF_044373165.1 Flavobacterium sp. | reverse complement strand
CGCCACCTCCCGGAATTACGCCGACACCAAATTCTACCAAACCGATATAAGTTTCTGCCGCAGCAACTACTTTATCAGCATGCATGGTCATTTCGCAACCACCGCCCAATGTCATACCGTGTGGTGCGACAATTACCGGAATAGAAGAGTAGCGACAACGCATCATGGTGTCTTGGAACATTTTGATGGCCATGTTTAGTTCGTCATATTCTTGTTCGACCGCCATCATGAAAATCATTCCGATATTGGCACCGACAGAGAAATTAGCGCCTTGGTTACCTATTACCAATCCGTTGTATTGTTTTTCGGCTAGGTCGATGGCTTTGTTGATTCCCACTAAAACATCACCTCCAATGGTATTCATTTTCGACTGGAATTCAAGGTTTAAGATACCATCACCTAAATCATGAATCACAGCACCGCTATTGCTCCAAACTTTTTTGCTTTCGCGAATGTTGTTTAAGATAATAAAACTGTCTTGTCCCGGTACTTTGCTTTGTGATTTGGTTTGGCTGTTGTAATAATAAGTTGACCCTTCTTTAACGGTGTAAAAGCTATTGTTGCCTGAGGCAATCATTTCACCAACCCAAGCAGCCGGTTTTAACCCTTCGGCTTCCATGAGTTCAATTCCTTTTTGTACTCCAATGACATCCCAAATTTCGAAAGGTCCGTTTTCCCAACCGAATCCGGCTTTCATGGCGTCGTCTATTTTGTAGAAGTCGTCTGTGATTTCCGGAACTCTATTGGACACATAGGCAAACATAGCCGAGAAGTTCTTTCTGTAGAATTCTCCTGCTTTGTCTTTTCCTTTAACCAGAATCTTGAATCTATCGATTGGTTTATCAATAGTTTTGGTCAATTCTAAAGTACCAAAAGAGGCTTTTTTGGCAGCTCGGTATTCCAGAGTATTTAAATCGAGGGACAAAATCTCTTTGCCTTCTTTTTTATAGAAACCCTGACCGGTTTTGCTACCGAGCCATTTGTTTTCCATCATTTTGTTGATGAAATCAGGCAATTTGAATAAGTCGTGTGCTTCGTCGTTTGGACAATTTTCATAAATTCCGTTCGCTACGTGTACCAAAGTATCTAAACCAACCACATCAACCGTTCTGAAAGTAGCCGATTTTGGTCGACCAATTACAGGTCCGGTTAATTTATCCACTTCTTCGATGGTTAAGTCCATTTCTTTAACCAAATGAAACAAACTCTGGATGCCAAAAATCCCGATACGGTTTCCTATGAATGCCGGTGTGTCTTTGGCCACGACCGAAGTTTTACCTAAAAATTTTGAACCGTAGTCAAATAAGAAGTCTAAAACCTCTGATGATGTTTTGGGTCCCGGAATGATTTCGAATAATTTTAAATAGCGCGCCGGATTGAAAAAATGCGTTCCGCAAAAATGCGCTTGAAAATCATCGCTTCGGCCTTCGCTCATAAATTTGATGGGAATACCTGAAGTGTTTGAGGTTACAAGCGTTCCCGGTTTACGGTATTTATCGATTTGCTCGAAAACCAATTTCTTGATGTCTAAGCGTTCCACTACCACTTCGATAATCCAATCGCATTGGGCAATTTTAGCCATGTCATCTGTAGTGTTACCTGTAGTAATTCTACTAGCGAACTTCTGGCTGTAAATAGGCGATGGGTTCGATTTCAAGGCATTGGCTAAATGATCATTCACCAATCGGTTGCGAACGACTTTACTGTCGAGTGTCAATCCTTTCTTTTCTTCGGTTTCGGTTAAGGCATTTGGGACAATGTCCAAAAGCAAAACTTCAACTCCAATGTTAGCAAAATGGCAAGCAATACCAGAACCCATGATTCCGGAACCTACGACTGCCACTTTTTTAATTGTTCGTTTCATTTTTTCTTGTTGTAAGTTGTAAGTTATATGTTCTGAGTTGCACTTTCTAAGTTGTGTATTGTTTAAGGACTTTCAACTTAGAACCTACAACTATTAATATATTTTCTTCTCTGAAATCAAATCATTAATCGTATCAGCTACTTCCATAAAGTGCTGTAGTTTTTCTTCGGAAACATTTTGTTTTACCACTTCATTGAACTTTAATACGGTTATTTTAGACTGTTCTCTCATTTGCTTTCCTAAGTCGGTTAAGTATATAAGTACGCCACGACCGTCTTCGGGGTTTTTTTTTCGTATGATTAGTCCTTTTTCTTCCAGGGTTTTTAGCGTTCTGGTTAAACTGGTGGCTTCCATACCCATACGGGAACTGATAAAAGTTGAGGGTGTTCCTTCTTCTTTATCGATGCTCAACAGCGCAAAACCTATAGCCATTGAGCCTTCAAATTTGGAAGCTTCTTCGTTGTACATACGGGCAACAGCTTGCCAAGTAGCGCGAAGAATATAATCTATAGTTTTATCTTTCATACCTAAATTTGAACTAAAACGTTTTCGTTCTGAATTCAAAGATAATAAAAATATATTATGCACGCATACTATTTTAAAAAAAAATGCATTTACCCCGAAAAGTGAACAGTTATTAATTGTATACTCTTTTATCATGCTATAGTATCCGGTAATTCTGTTGTGTTGGTAACACCTTTAAGGAATCAATTTAAAGGATTGATTTTGTGCAAAAAGTATATGTTGAAAGCAAATGTTTGTTTGTTTCAACTGATTTGTTCACTGTGATTAAGAAAATCAAAATTTAGTAAATGGAATAACCGCAAAAAAGATATTGAATGTAAATGTTTTAAATTAAAACGACTACTCAATGGAATGATTTGTGGTTTTGAGGGTAAGGAGAAACGGTAAAAAAGTGACTGAAATTGATGATACCTCTTAACGCTAAATAGGACATTAAGAACAAAATACTATAAGCGAGCCTAATCAGATTTTGTTTTTCTGTTCTATTGAATTCAGCATTGTGAGTAGAGATGAAACCTTTCATGGTACCAATTTATTTGATAAATCTTTGAAGGATATTGCCCAATATAGTTTTTTTGTCATCCATGAGTTCAAGTCCTGATTCGAGCAGATTGGACTTTAAAAGCAATCGTTTTTCAGCCGTGATGTTTTCCATGATTTCTACCACGCCCAAATCGACTATGATAAAATGCAAACCAATCTTTTTGAGTTCTTCTTTTACCATCATTTTACAACGATTACTGACCATATATTTGATGTAAAGTTTCAAATGGCAATTGTTTGACAAGGTTCTGTCAAAGGTTTATAATTTTGTTGAAGCGCTATTGTAAAACTTTAGAAATAATTTACATAATTCACACTTCGTCGAGCGATTTGCGTTTTTTATCTTTTAGTTTTTTAAAGAAGGTTGGTGTTAAACCGGTAACTTTTTTAAATTGAGAAGACAAATGCGCCACGCTACTGTAATTCATCCGATAGGAGATTTCGGTGAGATTGAGTTCATCATAGAGTAATAGTTCTTTTACTTTTTCAATTTTATGTGCTATGATGTAATGTTCGATGGTGATTCCTTTTACTTCCGAAAAAATATTGGCTAGGTAGGTGTAATCATACCCCATGATTTTACTGATGTATTCGGAGTAGTTCACTTTAGGCAATTCCTCGTTATAATGAATCATTTCGGTGATGACAATTTTTACTTTTTCAATCAGCATGGCTTTTTTGTCATCCATTAATTCCAAACCCGAAGCCAATAAAGCTGTTTTTAATTTTTCCCGCTTTTCCGTTGTGATGTCTTCTCTGATTTCTACCACGCCAAGCTCAACGGTAGTGTAGTGGAGACCTAAACTTTTCAATTCCTCTTTGACTAACATTTTGCAACGCAGACTGACCATATATTTAATGTATAATTTCATTTTTGGCGGGTCATTTTTTAGGTACCTGGGTACGGTTGCGAGCACTGCGGTTGTTTTTTTTGGGTTGTTATGATACCATTGCGGTATAGCAAACCTTTTTAATCTTCGTAGCCGCTTTTGATTATGGTTGAAATCATTTTGAATTGTTCGTTGGCGTTAAAACTATGACGGGCGTGAGCGGGTATGATGATGCCTTCTCCCAAGGTGAGTTTGTGCTTTAGGTTTTTTATAGTAATCTCAGCAGCACCGTCAATAATTTGTATATAATTGTCATAAGGAGATGTTTTTTCCTGAAGTTCTTCTCCGGCATCAAAAGAAGATGCCGTAATATTACCGGTTGTTTTTCGAATGATCGTTTTACTAACCACAGCATTGGGAATGTATTGAATGATTTCCACGATAATGTGTGATTTTGCTTTTTCGAGTTCTGTTATGTCCATGATTAATGTATAGATGAGTAATGGTTACATAAAATTTCACAAAGAAATTATCATGAAATAGTATCAGTTAAAGGTAGTCACTTTATAATGATTATCACCTTATAATATGATAAATCATTAATAATAAAAGTGTTGGGTGATGTTGTTATAAAAGACAGCAGCTAAGATTCGTCTTTGGTCGTTTTAACCAAGCTGATTCCTGATACAAAAAAGAGTAATCCCAATATGCCGTATATTAGCAGTGTTTTAATATCTCTTGTGTTTTCTGTGGCGGTTAAAAAAACTTGTGCAGTATAGATTAGACCGGCTATTCCGAGTACGGTAAGTATGGCTCCAAAAATTCGTTTAAGGTTCATTGTATTTTTTTTAGGGATTACTAAATATTTTCAAACAGTTAATCCTCAAAGGTTGTCATTTATATTAACTTTCGTTTGTAAGATTCTTTTTTTTAGTTGTATAATTCACACCTAAAAAAAACGCTCGAGTAATCTCGAGCGTTTCCTATAGTTAATTAGAATTTTTACTTCATTTTTCCGTTTACAACTGCAATTACGGCACCGACAAACGAAGCTATTACAATAGAACATAAAACATCAGTAGCTATTAATTGCCAATTCAGGGTTTCACTGTACATTCCGTAAAAGAAATTCATGGAGAGTGACATGAAAAAGGCAATCCCGGCAGCTAATTTAATTCCGGGTACACATTTGCTGATGCCTTCGCCTTGATTAAAAATATAAGACATCATAAAACCAAAGCACATGCATCCAAGGAAAATAAAAGTTACGTTTTCTGCTCCGGAACCTTCCGGTTTGGGAAAATAGTCTTTTAATAACATTCCGTAAATGAGCCAGCCCAACAGAAAGTCGGCTATACCACCAACGATACCTCCAACAATAAAGTTTTTTACATTCATAATTAATAGTTTTATTGGTTAATACAATAAAAATATTAATATATTGAGAATGTAATAATTTATAAAGAGTTTAATTATCAACTTTTTAATAAAGTGAATTGTTAATAACGTTTTTGGTAATTCATTAACTTTTTACTTTTGAAAAAGTACCGTTGTCCACGTCTTTAAGAAACTGAATTACTCCGGGGAAATAATGTTCTTGGTCATCATATTGGGAACAATGACTACCGTTAGGGCAAAATAAGAATCGCCCATTTTGGACCTCGTTGGCTATCCATTCCATGTGTTTAGGATCCATAGTATCATATTTTGCTCCTATAGACAAAGTAGGAACAGTTAATGTTTTTAATTTAGCTGTAATGTCCCAATTTTTTAAAGTAGCGTCGCCTGTAATTCCAAATTCACTAGGACCTTGCATGTATACATAAACATTCGGATTCAAATGTTTAAAGGCTCTGTTGATGGACTCTGGCCATTCGGCAACCGGAAAACGTAGAATGTGTTCGGTGTAGTAATGGTTCATCAATAACTCCATGTATTTCGGATTCGAATAGTCTTTGTTTTTCTCGAATTCTTTGATTTGCATGAATACTTTCGGGTCTAGTTGTGGCCCTAAAACTTCTTCAGCATATTTATTGTAAGCCGGAGCGCTGGCCATCATATTGGAGATGATCAATCCTTTTAGGTTTTTTTGGTATTTTAGTGCGTATTCCATGGCTAAAATTCCACCCCAAGATTGCCCTAATAAATAAAAGTTGGTATTGTCTAACTTCAAAGCTTTGCGAACCTGTTCCACTTCTTCTACAAAGCGTTCGGTAGTCCACAAACGATTATCATTAGGCTGGTCACTGTAATAGGAACCCAATTGATCATAATAGATGTACTCGATACTCTCTTGAGGGAAATAGCCGTCAAAGCTTTCAAAAAACTCATGGGTTCCACCCGGACCGCCATGCAGTAAAAGCACTTTGATTTTAGGATTATTGCCGACTCTTTTTGTCCAAACTTTAAACTCACCAATCGGAGTTTTTATGGGTATCATTTTGATTCCACCGGTGAATTGATCATCTCTTTTAGAGAAGTCGAGGTACTGTTCTTTGACAGTATCTTGCGGTTTATTTTCTTTACAACCTGAAAATAAAATAAATGACAACAATGAGTAAAGCAATAGTTTTATTTTCATAATGTATTGATTTTAATTAACCGTATATTTTTTGGTACAAGTCTTTGTATTTTTCCATTACCATTTTACGCTTCAGTTTTAGTGTAGGTGTAAGGTGACCGCCATCAATTGACCAAACATCAGGTGTTAGTTCGAATCGTTTTATTTTTTCCCAATTGCCGAATTTTTCATTGATTTTTTCCACTTCTTTTTCAACTCTGGCCATTACTACAGGATTTGAAGCAATTTCAGCAGTGGTTGTACCGACCTCTATGTTTTTTCTTTTAGCCCATTCTTTAATAAAGTCAAAACTCGGTTGTATAAAAGCGGCCGGCATTTTTTCACCATCACCAATTACCATGATTTGTTCAATGAATAAAGATTGTTTCATTGCATTTTCAATCAACTGAGGCGCAATGTATTTTCCGCCCGAAGTTTTGAACATTTCTTTTTTACGGTCGGTTATTTTTAAGAAGCCGTCCGGGTCTATTTCACCAATATCTCCGGTATGGAAATAGCCATTTTTAATGACTTCATCTGTCAATTGTTGGTCTTTGTAATAGCCCATCATTACGTTGGGTCCTTTGCATAAAATTTCGCCGTCCTCGGCAATTTTGACTTCAACTTTATTAATCACTCTACCTACAGTGCCCACACGGAAACCTCCGTTTCTTTCGTCGTTCACCGAGATTACCGGAGAAGTTTCCGTTAGACCATAGCCTTCCATTACCGGCATTCCGGCAGCAGCAAATACTCTGATCAAGCGGTGTTGTAAAGCCGCACTTCCCGAAACCATCACATTTAAATTTCCGCCTAAACCTTCTTTCCATTTGCTGAAAATTAATTTTCTGGCGATTTTTAATTGGAATTCATACCACCAACCGTTGGCTCTGTAAGGTTCATAACGCAAACCTAAATCGATTGCCCAAAAGAATAATTTCTTTTTAACACCGGATAAGTCTTCTCCTTTTGCGATGATTTTATCGTAAACTTTTTCCAATAATCTTGGTACTACCGAGAATACGGTTGGTTTCACTTCTTTAATGTTATCAGACAGTTTTTCTATCGATTCGGCAAAATAAATCGAAACCGAATAGTATTGGTAAATGTATAAAATGACGCGTTCAAAAATGTGGCAAATCGGGAGGAAACTCAAAGCCACACTGGTTCCTTCTTCAAAAGGAATTCTTGGTGAACTGTCTAATACATTAGAAACAATATTGTTGTGTGACAACATCACACCTTTGGGTTTTCCGGTAGTTCCCGAAGTATAAATAATGGTGGCTAATTCTTGGGGTTGTACGTTGTTTTTTCGGTCTTCCACTACATCTTGATTGCTTTGGTCTTCACCTAAAGCTAAAAGTGTCAGCCAGTTTTTGCAACCTTCAATTTCATTAAAAGAATAGATGTCCTCCAAAAGCGGTAACTCTGATCTGACCGCCATTAATTTTTGGTAAACCACTTCATCTGAAACAAAACAATATTTGGATTCAGAATGATTTAAGATATAGGCATAATCTTCAGAGGAAATAGTTGGATATATTGGTACTGTTTGTGCTCCGATTTGTAAAACCCCAACATCCATAATATTCCATTCGGTACGATTGTTCGAGGAAATGATGGCAATTTTATCGTTTTTTTGGATGTTTAGTCTAAGTAACGCTCTTGAAACGGCATTGGCTTTATCTATATATTCCTGTGTAGAAGTGGCAACCCATTTTCCGTCATATTTGGTAACAAGACAATTGGGTAAATTGTTTTTTTTAAGCTGATAGTAGGCAAAATCAAAAAGGCGTGTGATTTCAGTCATTGTCGTACATAATTTTTTATGCAAATTAAGGATTATTGTTATTAAACACAATATTAATTTTAAATCTAGCCAAGATAGCCTTGAAATATGTAGTTTTGCATCGTTTTATTTTAGACTTTGTATGAAAAAATTTCCAAGATTTTCAGAATATAAAACAATGGTCTTCAGATTGTTGTTGGCTTACTTTTTTTATTTCATAGCACGTGTATTATTTTATGTGTACAATCAGAATTTGATTGCTGTTGACAGTGTTGCTGATTTTTTGAAATTGTGTTATCATGGTTTGGCTTTTGATACTACAACCATACTTTACACCAATGCCTTGTTTATATTGTTTTCTGTTTTTCCGTTGGTGATTAATACCCGAAAATCTTTTCAAAAGATCTTATTCTACTTGTATTTTGGGACTAATTTATTGATGTATTCGGCCAATTTTATCGACTTTATTTATTATCGATATACCTTTAGCCGAAGCACTAGAGCTTCTTTGGATACCCTGGAAAACGAAAACAATAAATCCGAATTGCTGCTCAACTTTTTACTGAATTACTGGCATGTTTTTTTATTGTTCTTTGCACTTGCTTACATTTGGATTTTACTCTACAAAAAAACCAATATCAAGCCGGTTATTGAAAAACCAACCTTTAAGTATTTTGCCGTATCAACTGCCAGTTTTTTAATCATAATTACACTTTGTGTTGGAGGAATTCGAGGCGATTTTAAGAAGAGTACACGTCCCATCAATATGATTGATGCCAGTCGTTATGTTCAAAATTCCGGACAAGCGGATATTGTATTGAATACGCCTTTTGCTATTATCCGAACTTGGAATACCAATACTTTTAAAAAAGTGAATTTTGCTTCTAAAGCTAAAGTCGATAGTTTGTTGATTCCTATCAAACAGTACAAAAATAATCCGCCTACCAAACCCAATATTGTAATTTTTATTTTGGAGAGTTTTGCCCGTGAGTATAGTGGTGCTTTTAATAAGGACACCAAAATCCCCGATTATCAGAGTTATACACCTTTTGTAGATTCTTTGGCGCAACACAGTTTAATCTTTACAAATGCTCATACTAACGGATGGAAATCTATTCACGGCATGTCTTCGGTTTTGGCCGGAATCCCGTCTTTTAAAAATGCCTTCACATCTTCGCCTTACGCCAAGCAAAAAATTGAATCTTTGGTTTCTACTTTGGAGCAAGTAGGCTACAATACATCTTTTTTTCATGGCGCACCCAATGGTTCGATGGGTTTTTTAGGATTCGGTAATATTTTAGGATTTGACCATTATTACGGTAAAAACGAATACAACAACGACGCTGATTTTGATGGGGTTTGGGGCATTTGGGATGAACCGTTTTTTCAGTATTTTAACAAAACGCTGACCCAAAAGAAAGAGCCGTTTATGGCGACATTGTTTTCTGTTTCTTCTCATGAACCCTATAAAATTCCGGAGAAATATGAGGGGAAATTCCCTAAGGGAAAAGTGAATATTAACCAGTGTATTGGCTATACCGATTACGCTTTGAAGCGATTTTTTGAAGAAGCCCGAAAGCAACCTTGGTACAACAACACCATTTTTGTTTTGGTAGCCGATCATGGTAACACTATTGCTTATGATGAATACCGAAAAGAATTCAACCGAAACACAGTGCCGATTTTATTTTTTACACCCAATCAAAAATACGTTGGGGTGAATGACGATTTTGCCCAGCAGATTGATATTTATCCAACTTTGCTGGATATGATTGGTTACCAAAAGCCCTTCAGAAGTTGGGGAAGAAGTTTGCTTAGTGAAAAAAGAGTACCACCATTTGTAATTAAGCACAGTGCTAAAGTTTACCAATACATGTGCGGCAATTACATTTGTACTTTTGACGGAAAGAAAGCCATCGGATTTTACGACAAGGAAGATAAAGGCATGGAAAAGAATTTAATCCAACACCGCAATGCCGAGATGAATGAAATTGAGTTGCGCTGTAAAGTATTTTACCAAGATTACATGGAAAGAATCATTGATAAGCGATTGACAACGGTCAAGTAATAAAAAAAGCTACTTCTTCAGTAGCTTTTTTTATTGTTATAGAATTAAAATTCTTCTTATAACTTATTCATGTTTTGAGCCAAAGTCTCGATAAACTTAGAAATAGGACCTTTAATCATCATGGCCATCATTGGGTTAAAGTCGCCTTCAAACTGCAATTGCACTGAAGTTGATGCTTCTGAAACCGACTCCAAATTAGCCGTTAACGTAAACGGTAATTTGTCGCTGGCTGCAGCCAAATTGACTTTAGAGTGAGGATTTCCTTCTTTTAATCGCAACTTGATTTCGGGCATGCCTTTTAAACCGAAATTAAAAATATCGTCACCCAATACTTCAAATTTGGCAATATTTTCGGGCATTAATTTTTCGTAGTTTTTTACGTCAGACAAAGCGTTAAACAAATATTCTGCTGATTTTTCTACAGTAACTTTCGGGCTTTCTAAGTTCATTTTTTATTTTTTTTTGAGAAAAGAAAGATAGAAAATAGAATACAGAGAATAAACGTTTCTCTTATTAATATTCAATACTCTATTTTCTTTACTTTTTGTTCTTATTTTTTAAACATTCCAAGTCGACGGACTTTTGCGCCATTCTTGTAACGTAGCTAATTCTTTTTCAGTGATATAATTTTTGGCAACGGCCAAATGTAATAAATGTTCGTAATCGGCTAAAGTATTTAACTCTACCTTGGCATTTTTGAAATTTTCCACAGCGACATCAAAACCGTATGTAAAAATGGCAACCATACCTTTAACCTGTGCGCCGGCTTCTTTTAAAGCTTCAACAGCCATTAAACTACTGTTACCGGTGCTGATTAAATCTTCAACGACTACCACGTTTTGTCCTTTTTGTAAAAAGCCTTCCACTTGGTTTTGTCTTCCGTGTTTTTTAGGTTCGGGGCGAACATATACAAATGGCAATCCCATATATTCGGCCACTAACATTCCGATACCGATAGCACCGGTAGCCACGCCGGCAATCACATCGGGTTTGCCAAATTCTTTCTCAATATGCTTTGCAAATTCTTCTCTGACAAAATTTCTAATGGCGGGAAATGATAAGATTAATCGGTTGTCACAATAAATAGGAGAGTGCCAACCCGAAGCCCATGTAAAAGGATTTTTAGGATTCAATTTAATTGCATTTATTTGTAAAAGCAATTCGGCTGTTTTTTCGGCTGTATCTTTATTAAAAATCATAGTACAAATGTATAAAGTTTTTGTCAACGATAAACCACTTTTTTTGACCAACGAAGTAGCCAAGGAAACCGATTTTCAGTTGTTTTTATTGGAAAGTGTTGATATTGAGCAAGTCATCATCAAAATGTTCCAAAACAAAATCCAAAAAGCTTATTTGTACTATCCGGATGAAAAAGCCATACTCAAAAAAGTCAAGGAAAAAATTCCCGTTTGTAAAGCCGGAGGCGGATTGGTTTACAACAAGTCAGGAGACGTTTTGTTCATTTTCAGAAACGGAAAATGGGATTTACCCAAAGGTGGCATTGAAAAAGGGGAAGAAATTGAAGACACTGCTATACGCGAGGTAGAAGAAGAAACCGGTGTAACCAATTTAAAAATCACCCACAAACTCCAAAAAACTTATCACGTTTTTAAACGCAGTGGTAAATACAAACTCAAAGTCACTCATTGGTACGAAATGCGCACTGATTTTTCAGGTACACCCAAACCACAAGCCAATGAAGGGATTGAAAAAGTAGCTTGGCTTAACCCGGAGCAAATTAAAGAAGCTTTGAAAAACTCTTATGAGAATATCAAGTTGTTGTTTGAAGAGGAGAAACTGTTGAAGTAGTATTCAGTTGGCAGTGTTCAGTGGTCAGTTTCTGAGCTTATGGTGATTAGATTAATCTACAATTCTATAAACCGGATATTGTAAATGTGCGTTTTCATACCAAGGCGAATTTTTGTAAATCCATTCCAATTGCGCTTCCGGATTATCGGCAAAGGCTTTGTCTTCTTTTATTTTTTGTGCCAATTGTGCTCTGAGTTCCGGTTGTTGTTTTAAGTATTCCGCAGCAGTATCTTCAAATACATAATCGGAATAACCTTCTTTTTGTTGGAGTATGGTATCAAAAAAGTTCCAATTGAAAAAGCTGTCCACCGCTTCGGGTTCTAAAGTCTCCAATAAGTATTTCACACCGGCTTGTTGCATAGTGAAAATGTAATCACCTTTCCTGAATTTCACTTGGATTTTAGCCACACTGACTTGAGTGTTCGTATGCGGATAATGGCCTTCATAGGCATTTTTAGCGGTTTTGTAATCGGCTATACGATAGCTTTCTACTGAAATTATACTGTCTTTCTCTAGGCGAGTGTAAGTTAATTGATTGTTGGTTAGTAAATCGATCACTTTCCATTGGCCTTGCGGAATGATATAAGCTTTTGGGATTTTGATATTTTTTACCGCTTTGTAAGTGCCGTAAAATGGAATCTCTTTGTTGTAAGGTTTATTACGGTCGTAGTACAATCGTTGGCCGGTAGTAACGTCACTTTTTTTGTAATCGCCTACATACCCCAAGAAATTGATTTTTTCAACTTTACTACTGTCGATATTCCATTGGATAGGATAGGAGTTGCCCACCTGATACTGCTTGAGGTTTTCCACTCTTTTATTTTGGATAAGCTTCACATTTTTCTCAGCATAATTTAGGGTCGAAACCATAAAGTCGTACGTTACTTTTACTCTTTCTGCATAAGGTTTCAGCATGTGCGTCTCCACTACATATCCGAGCGAATTAAATAAAGAAGTATAACCTGTGGCATACCGCGGTGTATCGCTAAATTGTGCAAATCCTTCTGCCGGTGTGCCTTGCCAAACATTAACGTAAGGTGTACTTTCTACTTTTTTCGATTGTAAATCTTTCACTATAGCCGGAGTCATTTCCGTTTTGATAAATTCACCTAATGTATGACCCAATCGTTGGGGTTCGGTCATGATGTAGGTAAGTTTGTACTGATAGTCGGCACCATTACTAACGTGGTTGTCAATAAAAATATCGGGACAGAAAAAATGATGGAAGATTTGGGCAAAAGCTTGGGTATTTCGGGTATCGCTTTTGATGAAGTCGCGATTCAAGTCGAAGTTCCTGGCATTGCCTCTAAACCCGTATGTTTCCGGACCGTTTTGGTTGGCTCTGGAAGTTGAGTTTCTGTTCAATAAACCACCAATATTATAAACCGGTATTGCTATGATTACTACATTTTGCGGTATCGCAATTCGTTTTAAGGCTAAATCACGAAACAGTTGCATGGTGGCATCTATACCATCAGGTTCGCCGGCATGA
>NZ_JBILQL010000065.1:0-13564 GCF_044373165.1 Flavobacterium sp. | reverse complement strand
AATTGAAAAGTATCGCCCAAGCGAAAAACAGGAATAGTGTTTTGCCCGTTTTGAACAAAGCTTATGGTTTTAATATGGTATGGCGGCAGAATTTCTTTTTCAACTTGGGAAAAAACCGATGCGGAAAGAACAAACAACGCTAAGGTAATGAGACGCTTTTTTAACATGATTTTCAATTTTTCGAAACGTAAATATACAAATTAAAACCACATGAATTGTGCCGATAAATTTCAATGATAAAATAGGTTAAGCTAATATTTCGTTAAAAAAAATCTGTTGCGTAATTCTTTTCCTAATTTTCACAATAAATGTAATATTTATCCGTTATAATTTTTATCAATAACAAAAACCTAAATTTATGAAGCAAATTTTAAAATCGGCATTAGTACTTTTTTTATTTCCTACAGCTTTTTTTGCTCAGGAGTTAAAACCAACTGACGCCATTCCCTTTGATCCAAATGTGAAGAAAGGCACCTTAAAGAATGGCCTAACTTACTACATTAGAAAAAACGACAAGCCTGAGAATAAAGTTGATTTAAGATTAGTAATCAATGCCGGTTCAATTCTGGAAAACGATGACCAGCAAGGTTTAGCGCATTTCATGGAGCATATGTGTTTTAACGGAACCAAGCGTTTTCCTAAAAATCAATTGGTAGACTACTTGCAAAGTATAGGGATAAAATTTGGCCAACATTTGAATGCTTATACCAGTTTTGATGAAACAGTATACTTTCTTCCATTGCCTTCTGATGATCCCGAAAAATTAGAAAAAGGATTTCAAATTATTGAAGATTGGGCTTTCAATGCCAACTTAACTCCGGAGGAAATTGACAAAGAGCGTGGCGTGGTTTTGGAAGAATACCGTTTAGGATTGGGTGCCGACAAAAGAATGGAAGATCGTTACATTCCTAAAATGATGCACCAATCTAAATATGCTGAGCGTTTGCCTATTGGGAAAAAAGAAATTCTTCAAAACTTTACTCATGATAAATTGGTTAATTTTTACAAAGATTGGTATCGCCCTAATTTAATGAGTGTCATTGTAATTGGTGATATTGATGTAGCCCAAATGGAGCAAAAAATCAAAGATCATTTTGAAAATTATAAGAATCCGGCAAATGAAAAACCGAGAAAAGTTTTTGAAGTTCCCAATCACAAAGAAACTTTAGTGTCTATTGAAAGTGATAAAGAAGCCGCTCAAACTCAAATACAGTTATTGTACAAAGATTACGCAGCACCGAAAAAAATAAAAACCATTAAAGATTTACAAGATAAATTGGCGGAAGGTCTATTTTCTACGATGTTAAACAATCGTTTGAACGAACTTACTAATTCTCCAACACCGCCATTTACTTTCGGATATACTTATCACGGTGGCACTTTTGCTCGAAACAAAGAAGCTTTCCAATCTTTTGCCATGATTGATGAAAAGAAGCAATTAGAGGCTTTGAAGGTATTGGTTTCAGAAAACGAGAGAGTAAAAAAATTCGGTTTTACTAATGGAGAGTTTGAAAGAGCCAAAAGCGAGATTTTGTCGAGAGTGGAAAGTCAATACAAAGACAGAAACAAAACCAATTCCGAAGACTTAATTTGGGAATGCCAGTCTAATTTCTTAGAAGAAAACCCAATGCCGGGCATAGAATGGGAATTCCAAAATATGGAAAGAATAATGTCGGCCATCAAATTAGAACAGGTGAATGGTTTAATCAAAGATTTTATCAAAAGTGACAACAGAGTTGTGGTAATTACTTCTCCTGAAAAAGAAGGATTGAAAAAAGTAACCGAGAAAGAAGTATTAGCAGCGCTAGAAGTCAACACCCAAGATTTGAAGGCTTATGAGGACAAAGCTGTTGCTTCAAGTTTGTTGCGCAAACCCATTGCAGAAGGCTCTATAGTTAAAAAAGAAACCAATGATAAAATTGGAGCGACAACACTGACTTTGTCTAACGGCGCTAAGGTAACTTACAAGAAAACCGATTTTAAAAACGATGAAATTTTATTAGAAGCTGTAAGTTTTGGCGGCACTAATTTATACTCAAATGAGGAGATGAAAAAAACGCAGTTTGCCAATAGCGGTTTGGCAGAAGCCGGATTTTCTGGTTTGACACAAAACGATATCGATAAGTTTATGGCCGGAAAAATAGCTTCGGTAACGCCTTACATCAGCAATACTACTGAAGGATTTAGAGGCAGTACCACGCCTAAAGATTTAGAGTATGCCTTTCAAATGTTACACGCGTATTTCACCGATTTGAATTTTGATAAAGACGCCTTTGAAGGTTTCAAACAAAAGCAATCCAATTTTATGGGTAATATGATTTCGCAACCGAGTTTCTATTTTCAACAAGAATTTTATACTTATTTGAACAAAGAAAATCCAAGATGGAACGGCATAGTGCCAACAGCCGAAAAATGGGCGGAAACAGATTACCAATTGGCTTATAATAAATTCAAAGAGCGATTTGCTAACGCCGCCGATTTTGAGTTTTTCTTTGTTGGAAATGTTGAAGATGCTGCTATGGAAAACTTTGCTAAAAAGTACATTGCTTCATTACCCTCAAACAACAGCAAAGAAACCGCTAAAGATTTAGGGTATCGCATGTTAAAAGGCGATATCAAAAAAGTAGTCAACAAAGGAAAAGATCCTAAAAGTAATGTGACCATCATGTTCTATGGTGATGCAGTTTATTCTTCTAAAGAAGCGATAGCTATGACAGCACTTGGAGAAGTATTGACCATCAAATTGGTGGAAGAATTAAGAGAAAATGAAAGTGGTGTTTACGGCGTAAGCGCTCGTGGCAGTATGAGTAAAATGCCTTATGGCTCTTATAGTTTTAATATAGGCTTTCCTTGCGGACCAGAGAATGCAGAGAAGTTAATTGCTTCTGCTTTAGCCGAATTGGATAAAATTATCAAAAACGGTCCTGAAGAAAAAGACGTTAACAAGTACAAAGAAGCCGAAGCATTGGAGTACAAAAAGAAAATCAAAGAAAACCGTTATTGGATGACCAATTTTACCCGTTCTTACATGAATGGTTCCAGTCCGGATGATATATTAGTAGCTTCTGAAAAAGTCAAAGCGGTAACCGCCAAAGAAATTCAGGAAGTTGCGGCCAAATATTTGTCTAAAGATAAAACGATTGGTGTTTTAATGCCGGAATAGTTTTTCAATGCACAATGCCCAAAACCATCATACTGAAAAGTGTGGTGGTTTTTTTATTTAAAGCAAACAGGAATAATTTCGCCTTTGGCCAAACAATATTTTTCAACCAATTCAGGAGCAATTTTATTGGTGTAGTCTTCTTCGATTACTTTAAAACCAATGCTTCTCAGTTTGTCGAAATAATCCCTGCCGTACACTCTAACGTGGTCGTATTGCCCAAAGATTTTTGCGCGTTCTTTTTGGTCGGTTATGCTGTCGTCAGAAAAAGTAGTGGCTCTGGACAGGTCTTGCGGAATTTGAAAAATACCCATACCGCCGGGTTTTAAAACACGATACAATTCCTGCATGGCTTTGGTGTCATCCGGAATATGTTCTAAAACATGATTGCAAAAAATAATATCGTAATGGTTGTCATCAAACGGTAAGTTACAAATATCTGCTTTTACATCTGCCAAAGGTGAAAGTAAGTCGGTAGTAGTATACTCGATATTGGGTTGCTTTTTGAAACGTTTGTAAAACTCTTGTTCGGGCGCAAAGTGCAATACTTTCTTTTTGTCTTTGGCGGTAAAGAAATCGGTTTCATTTTGCAAGTACAACCACAACAAACGATGTCTTTCTAACGAAAGCGTACTCGGAGACAACACATTGTTTCTTTGGTTTCCGTAGCCGTAAGGGAGAAACATGCGGAAACTTTTCCCGTCAATCGGATCGGTGAATCGATTGCCTTTTAATAAAAAAGCTAAAATCGGGCGCACTACGATGCTTAACCGAATCAAGATAGGTCTCGGAATAGTATTTAGGATGAATTTGAATAGTTTTTTCATTATAACACTAAAGGTTTTTGACGGAATTCTTCTTCTTCATTGCTTTCAATTCCCAAAGCGTTGTAGATGTAAGCAAAAGTAGAAAGCAGTTCGGGTTTGCCGTTAACTAAAGCTACATTGTGTTCAAAATGGGCGCTTGGTTTTTTGTCTGCAGTTACTATTGTCCAGCCGTCTTTTAAGGTTTTGATGTTGCGCGTTCCCATGTTAATCATTGGTTCAATTGCGACTACCATGCCTTCTACAAAAAGTTTGCCGCGACCTCTTTTACCATAGTTTGGCATTTCAGGTGCTTCGTGCATTACTCTTCCTAAACCATGTCCGACTAATTCTCGAACGACACCATAACCCTGTGCTTCGGTGTATTTTTGAATGGCATTGCCCACATCTTCCACGCGGTTGCCGATTTTAAATTCGCGGATGCCAACATACAAGCTTTCTTTGGTAACCTGTAATAATTTTTTGGTTGCCGGTGCTACTTCTCCGATTTCAAAAGTATAAGCGTGATCACCGTAAAATTCGTTTTTCAAAACCCCGCAATCTACCGATACGATATCGCCTTCTTCTATAGGACGATTGGTGGGTAAACCATGAACTACCTGCTCATTTACACTGGTGAGTAATGTTGACGGACAACCATACAATCCTAAAAATCCCGGAACCGCTTGGTGGTCACGAATGAATTGTTCGGCTAATTTGTCGAGTGCTAAAGTGGTTACTCCCGGTTTAATTTCGGTGGCAATCATGCCTAAGGTTTTGGAAACCAACAAGGCACTTTCGCGCATTAATTCAATTTCTTCGGCTGTTTTTTGAATAATCATTTGCTGTAATTTAACATCTACATTCGGCTTGTTGCCGTGAATGAGGTTGCAAAAGTAATTATTTTACCCTTACTTATTCAGGATTGGCCATGATTTTAAACAGTTTGGCGTTTGAGTCGAAGTAACGATTTTCGATTAGCAATTTTGATAATTGAGCAGAAACCAAGTTATTCTCACGGGAATTAATCAAAAAGATTGAGCTTTCACCAAATGAAAACAGTCGTTCTTCAGAAGTCAGCATCGTATTGTAATCTACCACCAAATTGTCAATCAACTGTTTTTGTTTTTCCAGTGAATTGATTTCAGTTTGTTGCGCTTTGATTTTGTTTTTCAGGGCAACACGCTCTAAATCCAAATCGAATTTCACATCTTGTAATTTGAGCTTAGCCAATTGTAAACTACCGCGTTCTTTTCGCAAAAAAAGCGGGAAATAAAAATTAACACCAACTTTATAATCTTGGAATCGATAATTGTCAAAATAACGGGGTTCGGATAAATACGAATAGCCTAAGTCGATTTTAGGTAGGAGCATATTGGCTTTGAGTTTTCGTTCCACCTCCAACATTTCAATTTTGTTTTCCAAGGCATTAATTTTCGGATGGTTATCTAAAGTAGGATTGTCCAACATTAAGTCGTTTGTTCGTAACGTCTCTTTTATGGTCAGTACTAAGTTTTCTTCCGGAATGATATCGTCTTGTAATTCTAAAGGCACATTGTTTTCCAGCCATAAAAAGTTCGCTAATTCTAATTTGGCTTTGGCTAATTTCAGTTGAGAATCTTCTAAACTCAATTTTCTGTTTCTAACGATAATGCCGGCTTCTACACTATCAATAGCCGGTTTGTCACCTTGTTCAATCGATTTGGCAATTCCTTGGTAACGAATGTTGGCATTGGTTAGATAGGTTTGGTACAAATTGACTTCATTGTGATTTCGTTTCCAGTTAAAATATGCCATAGAAGCATCATACAATACAGCAACTGCCATTAAATTCCTTTCGGCTTGACTCAATTTTAACTGAATTTTAGCCTTTCGCAAGTCGGCCATACGTTGATTGATAAACAAACCTTGTCCCAACGGAACCGAAATCCCCAAGGAAGTTAACCCTTGGTTAGGCACCGTGTTTTCAGGGTTGAGGAAAATGCCTTCGTTGTTGTCGAATCCGGCTTTGATTTCTACTCCGTACCAAGTTGGGATTTTAAAACTGCTGTTTAAAATAGAGTAGTATTCGTTGTCTTTGAATTTTTTTTGTTCAAAATCGACTTCAATTTTCGGGTCGAAACCACCACGTGCCATCATCAAGTTGGCTTGCGCCTGATTGATTTCTAAGTTGGCACTTTTAACCAGCGGATGGTATTTTTTGACATACCCCAAAAACTCATTGTAAGTCAGTTCTTTGGAGGTGTTTTGACTCCAAATCGAAGATCCGAACAATAAAAAAACTAGGAGAATCGATTTCATTATTTTTTGTCTGTTTGAGTAGTATTTTTAGGCTGATAGTAATTAGGCGGGAAACCGTTGAGTGTTCGCCAAATTTCAAACCATACCGGTACATTGTCGAGTAAAGCCAGGGTTTGTGCGCCTGAACCGATACTGATTTGTTTAGGCCATGCTTCTTCATTTTCATCCGGTGCAATTAATACTCGGAATTTACCGTTGTCGCTGATGAAGTTTTCAATGGCTACAATTTTGCCGCCGAAAGTACCGTAGGACAAGTTGGGCCAGCCCGAGAATACGATAGTTGGCCAACCGTCGAACCAAATTCGAACTTTTTCACCTTTGTGCAGTAAAGGCAAATCGGTGGCTGAGACAAAAGTTTCCACAGCAATATCATATTTGGACGGCATGATGCTCACAATTTGAGTGCCTTCTTTAATGGTTTCCCCAATACCCGATTGCAACGCGCGGTTTACATAACCACTTTGCGGCGCTTTAATGTAATACATGCCATTTCGGATTTGGTAATTGGTGTACTGGTTTTTGAGTTTGTTCACCTGAGCTTCAGTGTCGTATTGACTACTTAATGCCGTAAATCGGTCACTGCTGGCTTTTTGTTCTTTTTCGTTGTACTCGGCTATGATACGATTGATTTCTACTTTGGCGTTTATCAATTCGTTTTCGCTGGCCAACAATTTGTTTTCCTGAGTGATGATTTTGGCTTCGGTTTCCTGTAATTTTAAGCGTTTTTCCTCCACATCAGTCATCGGTTTTAGCCCTTCTTTATTCAAAGCTAATGAACGATTGTATTGCGTAATGGCAATCTTGATTTGTGTTCTCACTGCTACCAAATCCATACTGTCGCTTTTAACCTTTAAGATACCTTGACGAATTTTATTGTTGGCTTGTTGCAACTTTAATTGGCGTTCGTTTCGAATGGCTTCAATTTGTCCTTCTAATGAAACAACTTTACCACCATATGATTTTTCAGAGAGTTCTTTTGCTTTGAGTTGGTTTTCAGTGTTTTCTACCAAATTCGGGTCTAAGTAATCTTCTTTAGTTTCCGAAATGAATAAAATGGTATCGCCTTTTTGTACAAAATCACCTTCTTTAACATACCATTTTTCAATTCTACCGGCTATGGCCGAGTGAATGGTTTGTGGTCTTTGATCGGGTTTTAAAGTAGTTACAGCGCCCGAACCTGAGATATTTTGAGTCCAAGGCAAAAACAAAATCAGTAACCCGAATAATGAAACACCTGCAATAATTTTATTCAAAACTTTGTAATGCGGACGATCGCTTAGCGTTTTGAAAGTGCTGTATTTTTCTATGTTTTGAATGATACGTTTATTGTTAGAAATATTAAGCATTTGATTTATTGTTTAATGTCATTAATAATTTTTCCTTCACTCATGGTAATTTTACGGGTGCATTTTTGTTTCCAATAGTCGTTTTTAGAGGAAACAATCAGCGTCCATTTGTTTTCCTTTGAAGTAATAAAATCGATTACTTCTTTAGCGGCATCATTGTCCATTTTGTCCAAAGCATCTTCGTAGAATAAAATTTTCGGACGGTTGATGATGCTGCGTGCCAACAAGATTTTTTGGGCGTTTGAGGAAGACAGTTGTTTGCCTTCAGGATAGATTTTGGTTTCTAATCCTTTCGGCAACGACTTGATGAAGTCGCCTAGTTTAACACTGTCAATGGCCCATTTCAAATCGTCTTGAGAAATCAATGGGTTGTTGAACGTGATGTTTTCCAAAATAGTCCCTTCAAAAGGCGTTTCACCGATAATAATAGTACTGATTTGCGAGCGGTACTGTTCTAAATCGATTTTCCGGTAAGTGTCATCATTGATATAAAATGCCCCTGAAGTAGGGTTTATCAAACCGGAAAGGATTCGGATTAACGTGGTTTTTCCCGAACCGTTGTTTCCGTCCAAGTATATTTTTTCCGATTGTTCGATGGTGAGACTTATCTTTTCCAAAACATAATCCGTAGCATCGGGGAATTTGAAACTGATGTTTTCTGCAGCCAACTGGATGTTTGTATAGCAAAATTCGGCCGGTTTAGTGGAAGGCTCTTCAATTTCCAAATCGGTTATTTGACCAATTTTTTCTACAGCTGTCAAAACATCATACAAAGTTTCTAAGCCGATGATGATTTTCTCTACAGAGTTGATAACCAATAAAATGATGATTTCTGCGGCTACGAACTGACCGATATTCATTTTTTGATTTAATACCAAATAGCCACCAATCAATAACAGTCCTGCGGTAATAATAATTTTAAAAACAATGAGTTGAGAGAATTGTCTTTTGATGACATTGAAGTGTTTTTCCCTGTAGGTTAAATACTCTGAAACCAAAAGATCGTTTTTACTTAAAGCAAAATCAAAGTTGGAAGTTTTCTTGAAACTGAAGTTGTTGCGAGCCATTTCTTGTAACCAGCTGACTACTTTATACTTGTATTTCGATTCTTTCAAGCTGCTGGAAAGGCCTGAGTTGTAGGAGAATTTAAAAATAATGTACAATAATGCCATCAAAAAGAGTCCGAAAAAGATAAAGAACAGATGGTACAAGGACAACAAGATGATTCCGAAAACAATTTGCAACAAAGCCGAGGAAAAGTCGATTAACAATTTTGAAGCTCCTTTTTGGATGGTTAGCGTATCAAAAAAGCGATTGGCTAATTCCGGCGGGTATTGATTGTGTAAGGCTTCGGTCTTAATTTTCGGCAAACGAAAACCAAATTCAAACGAAGAACGAATGAATATTTTTTGTTGGAGGTTTTCGGTAATTCGCAATTGCATCAGAGATAAAATTCCGGACAAAGCCACTCCGGCAATTACAATGAAGACCAGTACAATCCAGGATATGCTCACTCTTCCGGATTGGATTAGGTTGATGATGGCTTGAATGCCGAGTGGTAAGGACAAACTCACCAATCCGGCAAAAATAGCATAGAAAAATACTTGTGTGATGTCTTTACGGTCAAGTTTCAGTAGGTTGATTAACCTTTGAGACGCTGTGAATGCCATAGTTATTTACTTAAAATTTTTTGAGCCAAATCAATATAAAATTGGGTCGGCGAATTATTTTCATTGCAATTGGTTATTGTTTTCAAATGGTCTTTCAGAAAGTGTTGGTGTAGCGAACCTTCTACTATAGAAGAAGACAAGCTTTTAGCATATGCATACTCCGGATTGACTTCCTGAATGATGTCAATGATTCGGTTAATCACCCTTTTGTAAACCAAAAAGAAACCTTCTTTATTTTCTTCATCCACTTCTTTGGTCAACAACGTTTTAGTAAACTCGGCGATGATGATTTTGTTTAAAATCGATTCATTTATGTGTAGAGTAGTCGAATCATCTTCAATTTTTTCAGTGACTATAGTGATGGCTCTTTTGAGTTTTTCCATAGGATCAATGATATTAGTGGTTGAAATCAACATACGGTATTCCAGCCAACCCCAATACCATGAAGACAAATACAACAATAACTTGTGCTTACTCTCAAAGTAACGATAGATTGAGCTTTCGTTAGAACCTATCTGTTCGCCAAGCTTTTTAAACGTAAAGTTTTCAAAACCTATTTCATCTATCAAAAGTATACTTTTTTGAATGATTTTTTTGCCCAAATCAGAAGTCTCTGGGTTTTTTACAAATAGTTTCGGATTTACCGTAATTGAAATGTTAGATAAGATACTATTCATAGGGTGTTATTTTTGAGGAACTGATTTGATAGTTTTCATTTGAATTACATCCACTAAAAAGGCAAATGCCATAGAGAAGTATATGTAACCTTTAGGGATTTCAAAGTGTAATCCTTCTGCGATTAGCGATACACCTATCATCATTAAAAAACACAAAGCCAATATTTTAAACGAAGGATGTTTGGCAATAAACTCGCTGATTGGTTTGGCTGCGGCTAACATGATAATTACCGTTACAATTACTGCGGTGTACATTACCCAAAGCTCTTGAACCATTCCAACAGCGGTGATGATGGAATCGATAGAGAAAACCAAGTCCAATAGGATTACCTCACCAAGTAATCTTTGAAAAGAAGCTTTTTTTACCGGAATTGCTTCATTGGATTGTAAAACTTCTGTTTTGTGGTATATTTCTTTGGTACTTTTGTAAATTAAAAACAGTCCGCCCAATAGGAGAATGATGCCTTTTCCGGTAAAATCGATGTCAAATAAACGGAATAAGATTTGGTCTAATTTTAAGATCCATGAGATCAAAGCCAATAAACACAATCGCATAATCAATGCTAATCCGATACCCCAAAACCGGAGCTTTTTGCGTTGGTCTTCTGGTAATTTGTCGGCCAGAATTGAAATAAAAATGATGTTGTCTATGCCCAATATAACTTCTAGGGCTATTAATGATAATAAAGGAATTAAGGCGTCTGCTAACATGGTTATTCTAAAATTAGTTTAAATCCGAAGTTTAGGTTTTTCATTTCTTGTAAGTTGGCTTCAACTTTATTGTTTTTAAAGTCTAATAAACGCAAGTGATCCAAGCGCATAATTTGTTTGGGCAATTCCATAAAGCGATTGTCATTTAAATAAAGATATTCCAACGAGGTCATGTTTTCAAATTGTTTTGGCAACGATTTTAATTTGTCGTTTTCTAAATGGAGTTCTCTCAATCCGTTTAAATTACTCAAAACATCCATGCTGTTTTCCAAGTCAAATTGTTTTTCGTCATTCAAATACAACACTTGTAGTTTGGATAAGCTTTTCAGGGTTTTGGGCAAAACTTTAAAATTGTTCCCACTCAAGTCAAGTGTTTTTAAATTGGTGAGTTTTGCAATTCCTTCAGGAATCGTATTTAAATTGTCGTTTTTTAAACTTAAATACTCTAAGTTGGTAAACACAGACCAGTCTACATTATCTAAAGCAATTTTTTGGTTGCTCAAGTCTAAACTGATTACTTCTTTAGGCGAAAGTAGAGCCTCGCTTAAACTCACAAATTTTTTATTATCGGCAACCGGATTTGATTGTGATGACAAACTAGTAATCCCGCCGAGCAATCCTAAAAGTAAAACCACAATCTTTTTCATAACTATTGATTTTGAATGTATTTGATTGCAAAGATAATAGTAAAACTATTAACATTGAAATTTTAACTTTTATTTAATCATTTTTCAAAAGTGTTTATGAGATATGTCATATTTTTATAAGGATTTGGATAATAATTTTGAACAAAATTTTAGTTATGAGCCAATATGTTACCGCTGCGGAAGCAGTCAAAGTAGTCAAATCAAACGACCGAGTGTATGTGCAAGCGGCCGCGGCTACCCCTACAGTTTTAACCAAAGCCTTGGCCAATAGAGCTTCAGAGCTTCGCAATGTTGAGGTTTGTCATTTACATACCGAAGGCGATGCGCCCTACGCAAATCCAAGTTTGTCTGATAGTTTTCATGTGAATTCCTTTTTTATCGGTGCCAATGTTCGCCATACTTTAAAAGCCGGAAATGGTTCTTATACACCGGTATTTTTGAGTGAATTGCCGCATTTGTTTCGCAAAAAAGTATTGCTCATCGATGTGGCTTTTATCCATGTTTCGCCACCGGACAAACACGGTTATTGTTCGTTAGGGGTTTCTGTCGAAGCTACTGTTGCGGCTATTGAAAACGCCAAAATTGTCATCGCACAAGTAAATACGCAAATGCCGAGAACCTTTGGCGATGGCATTCTGCACGAATCTGAGATCGATTATTTGGTCGAAGTGAATGAGCCTATCTTTAGTCATGAACCCACTCCTTTTTCCAAAGAAGAAGAGAAAATTGGGGAGTACGTTGCCTCTTTAATCGAAGACCAAAGCACTTTACAAATGGGTATTGGTTCTATTCCGAATGCCGCTTTAAGCAAATTAAAAAACCACAAGGATTTAGGGCTACACACCGAAATGTTCTCCGACGGCGTTATCGATTTGATCGAAAGCGATGTCATCAATTGCAATTATAAAGGCACCTTGCGCGGCAGAGTGTTAGCCACTTTTTTAATCGGTTCGAAGCGACTCTATGATTTTGTAAGCGACAATCCGTTTATCGAAATGAAAGAGTCTTCCATGGTCAACGACACGGCTCGTATCCGCAAAAACCCTAAAATGGTGGCTATCAATTCTGCCATTGAAGTCGATGTTACGGGTCAAGTTTGTGCTGATTCTATTGGTGCCAATATGTATTCGGGTGTAGGCGGTCAAATGGATTTTATCCGAGGAGCCTCTTTAAGTGAAGGCGGAAAAGCCATCATTGCCTTGCCGTCGTTAACCAAAAGAGGGGAAAGCCGAATCGTGCCTTACCTCAAACAAGGCGCCGGTGTGGTGACCACGCGTTCTCACGTGCAATACATCATTACTGAAAACGGTATCGCGAATCTTTATGGCAAAACCTTAAAACAACGCATCGATGAGATGGTGAAGATTGCACATCCAACCCATCAGGAAAGCATTGAAAGAAGTTATTATGAGATGTTAAAATAGGAGCGACCCTAGTTAAGCGAATTGGTGAAGCAAAGGTTCGGGCATTTGAGCGGTTCGTGTTCCTGCTTTTCGCTACAATACAAAAGGCTTCCCGTTTAGGAAGCCTTTTGTATTTTCACTGTAATCAGGGTTAGTTGGTTTTGGACTTGTGCAAAATCAGTAGTGCCAACCCGCCAGTTACAAGCGCACCAACAACGATTTCCCGGTCATGACTTCCGGTTTCTGTATGTCCATCAGTTCTAAAATGGTTGGTGCAATATCGCCTAAAACACCGTCATGCACTCTTATATGGTCTTTGTCAACCAAAATAATCGGCACCGGGTTGGTAGTATGTGCCGTGTTCGGCGAGCCATCCGGGTTAATCATCGTTTCGCAATTGCCATGGTCTGCAATAATTATAGTAGTATAGTCATTTGCCAAAGCGGTTTCAACCACTTCTTTCACACAAATATCTACTGCTTCACATGCTTTAATAGCGGCTTCCATTACACCGGTGTGGCCTACCATATCACCGTTGGCAAAATTCAAACAAACAAAATCGACTTCGCCTTTTATCAATTCCGGAATCAAAGCATCTTTGAGTTCGTAAGCGCTCATTTCGGGTTGCAAATCATAGGTTGCCACTTTCGGAGAATTTCTCAAAATTCGGGTTTCGCCTTCAAACGGCACTTCGCGTCCGCCCGAAAAGAAGAACGTTACGTGCGGATACTTTTCGGTTTCGGCTATGCGAATTTGTTTCTTGCCGGCTTTTTCCAATACTTCGCCTAAGGTTTCCGTAATGTTGTCTTTGTCATAAATCACATGTACGTTTTCATAAGTTTCATC
>NZ_JBILQL010000130.1:0-3377 GCF_044373165.1 Flavobacterium sp. | reverse complement strand
TATTAACCGCAGAAATGAGTACCAAAAAATCAAATCATTAACCAATAAAGAAAAACATTTATCTTTGAATTAATTAACTAAACACTCTCTAAAAAAAAGTCCACTTTAGTTTGAAGACATACAATCAGTATTAGGCGTTTTTGCTGATTTAATTTCAGCAAAGCAATGTGCAAGCAAAGCGTATGAACTATATCTGCTTGCTAAAAGTAAAGACAATACATTACAAGAAAATTGTTATATCACTGATGAGTTTCTAACTATTGCAAATGATGATGCTATTATCCTCGCAAAAAATGCTTGTCCAAAACCTGACAGTTTTATTCATACAACTGAAGAAACAATATACTGCAAAGGTTTTATAGAAGGATTTGAACATGCGGTTGTTCAACACAATAAATAGTATTCTAATATGTGTTGATCCATTTAAGAATTGAATTAGAATAAAAAATTAAAGTAATTTTGTATAAACACTATTTGTAAACCAGTTGTGGAGTGCAAAAAGTGTGTACATAAAAAACACATTGAATTGTAAGTGTTTGATTTATAATATCTTCCTCCTTAGCTCAGTTGGTTAGAGCAACTGACAGTTAATCAGAGAGTCCTTGGTTAGAGCCCAATAGGGGTAGCAAAGCAAATGCCTGAAGCATAGTTTCATGCTTTTTTTATTTGTGACCATTTCTTTTACCTCAGATGGCCCTAAAATCAATCATAAAGCCTACTTTACTTTTTGGCTCGCTGAGATAAACTTGCAGTATATTTTAAAATCCAACCTCAAAATCTTCAACTGTCTTCTAAATGACGTAAAGAAGTCGTTTTTATCGATCTAACAACCCTATAAATTTGTGGCTTGAAAACTAATAAATTTGTAATATGAAAATAGGAGAACACATTAAAGATATTCGAGTTTCAAAAGGGCTGACTCAAGTTGAACTTTCCGAACAAAATGGTATAGCATTGCGAACCATCCAGCGAATTGAAAAAAACGAAGTTACCCCAAGTATTTATTCTCTAAATGCCATTGGAGAAATTTTAGGGGTTAAATTGAACGAAATGTCACTGAAAGAAAATAACAAAAAGTTTGAATTCAGAATAGTTGTTTCGAACGTCAATAACTTGTTTGAAGACAGTAAAGTTTTGTTTAAAAGGAATTGGAGGATACTGCTTTTTTTGGCAAGTATCGCTACCTTTTTTATATTGTTTTCCGAAATCAAATCCCTGGTTTATAATTTTTGGGATGATTCCAAAGTTACCTTAGCCACCATAAATTGTCAGAGTCAAAATGAATGTGATATTGAGCTAACTAAAAAGAATGCTACCGGTAAAATTATTTGGAAGAAAACCATTGGCGGCACCAGTTATGATAAAGCCGGTCAAGTGGTAAAAACTAAAGAAGGCGATTACTTGGTAGTGGGTTCGACCAGTTCTTTTGGTAAAGGGAATTATGATGTTTTAATAGTAAAAGTGAGCCCTTCCGGCGAACTCCTTTGGCAAAAAACTTATGGAGATTTTTTAAACGATTATGGTTTAAAAATTTCTTTAGTTAATGATGACCTTTACTTAATTGAGGCTACTAAACAAATTTGTAAAACAGTGAATGTGTCTAATGACTGTATAGATCAAGAATGGTTATTCAAGATTGATGATGAAGGAAATATAAAATAGACTTTCAAAAATCATGACGTAATTAAAGTGTTAATGTTGTATCTGTCATTAAGTTAATAAGCAATAAAGCTGATATGAAAGTATCGGGTTTTTATTTTAAACACTTTTAATCACATAGGTAACAATCCCCCAAACGAATAACTTATTGTCTTCTTCTATTTTAATCGGTTGAAAGGTTTTGTTTTCAGGCATAAGATAAACACCTTCTTTTTTTATTTTGATGCGTTTCACCGTAAATTCTCCGTCGATACAACAAACCGCAATTTTCCCGTCGGTGGGTTCGATACTGCGGTCGATAACCATAATGTCGCCATCATCGATACCCGCGCCTATCATCGAAGTACCATCGGCTTTGGCATAAAAAGTAGCTTCGAAATTTTTGACCAATACTTTGTCTAAACTGATTTGACTTCCTTCAAAATCGGTAGCAGGCGAAGGAAATCCCGCTTTGATACCACCTTCAAAATAGGGTAGTGCTCTCGAGTTTTCGAAATCGGGTTTGAAAAAAGTTAGCGGACTTTTCATTGGCATTTTATGGTCAAGATTTGATGAATGTCGGTGGTGTATTTTTTTGACAAATGCTCTTGCTTCATGGTCCAAGTGCGTTCTAAATCCTGATTAGCAAGTTTGATTTTACGATCTCCGGTTTTTTTATAATAATCGTCCATTACTTGCATGAGCTTCAAATGCTTCGGATTTTCTTCCTCAAACAAATGGAATTGCTTTTGGCTTTCGGGAATAATATTCGTTACGATCACCCCGGCTTTTTTGTAGATTTCGCCTTCTTCAAAAACTTCTTTCAGCATTTTCACAGCCAAGTTACTAATAGTAATCGAAGAATTGCTCGCATATGGCAAGGTTTCCATGCGGTAGAAATTGTAACGCTGGCGATCGACTTTGTACTTGTCTTTTCTCAAATACAAAATCACACCATGGCAACACGATTTTTGCTTTCGAAGTTTCTCGGAACATACTGTGGCAAAGGTTGAAACACGCTCTTTCATAGCATCAAGTGTGGTGATATTCCCGGCAAAGCTTCGGGTGATGGCAATGTTTTTTTTGTCTTTCGGCTCTTCTAATGCCAATACCGATTGCCCTTCGAGTTCGTATTTCAAACGCAAACCCACTACACCCATCGTGTTTTTGATATAGGCTTCGTGTTGCGGCAACGTAAAATCGTAGGCTGTGTTGATGTTTCTCTCCTTCATCTTTTTAGTCAGGCGAAATCCAATGCCCCAAACATCCTCGATTTTGGTCCATTTTAAGGCTTTTATTCGCTTTTCTTCCGAATCGATGATATAAACACCTTGGGTTCGGTCCGGAAATTTACGCGCGATTTTATTGGCCACTTTCGATAACGCTTTGGTCGGTGCAAAACCCACCGAAACCGGAATGCTGAGCCATTGCATAATGCGGTTTTTCATTTGCAAACCATAGTCGTGAAAATCAGTTACCGAAACACCGTCGAAGTTCATAAACGCTTCGTCAATGCTGTAGGGTTCTACGTGTGGTGTGAAACCCTCGAGTATTTTCATCACCCGATGACTCATGTCGCCATACAAAGGATAATTGGAGGAAAAGACCTGTATGTTTTTGGCTTTGAGCTCTTGTCGCACTTTAAATTCGGGCGCACCCATGGCTATGCCGAGGGCTTTGGCTTCATCGCTTCGGGAAATGATACAACCGTCGTTATTAGACAAAATCACTATAGGTTT
>NZ_JBILQL010000166.1:0-3381 GCF_044373165.1 Flavobacterium sp. | reverse complement strand
TCTTCGGTAAGAAGAATACGCTACTCAATAAAGCTATTAAGGAGTTGTTCGACTTCTCACAGATGTCGTTGGCTAGTTACCACACATTCAACATCAGCTCACGCCGCGACATTGACGGTATCGTTCAAATCGCACAGGACGCCCGTGTTGCCTTTGAGGACAAAGAGTTCTTTGATTCGCTACTCGAACGGATTCAGTCGGATGAGTATGAACTAGAGCAGAAGATGTCTCAAGCACCGGATACTCTGTACTTCTCTCGTAGTGACGTTGAGAAACTCAACACCCCCTCAGGTATTTCTCTGCAATCCTTTGCGGCTGCTTTCACCCGATTCATCGAACCGGAGACAAAGACATATGAAGATGTAGTTGAACTAGCTGATGAGATTATTCAAGACCACATACAGTACCCTGAAAATTATGTCGTCGAAGCCACTCCAGATGGCATATCTAGGATGTACAGGCGGCTTCTTACCATGCCTGATGGTAAAGTATATGACCCAGATAATATCGAACACGCTAACGCTTCGGATCAAACAGTAGAGATACACAACTTAATCTCTGACGGCGGTTTCGACAAAGCAGTTGAGGATACAGTATGGAAGATAAACACAGAACGATCAGATGCCATTCGTTCTTTCGCTGAGTACTTAAACCAGCACTCAGTACTAGAGGCGGACCCAGCACCAGAAACTCTTTACGACTCGCCGGAAGCGGCGGTGTTACTAATTGCAGCATCAAAGTATGCCGTAAGAACGGACCCAGACACTAAAGCCGATAACGGGCTAAGGTATCGCGTGATCGAGATGGCCGGTGACAACGAGCAAATGCCGTTTGTAGCGGACGGTAAGACAGCATCAGATGTAGTTGGCTATCTTAGATCTGGGAAAGGAATTAAAGACGCCGTTAAACTGGCCTACATCAAGCAACAGAATGCCGCTTCGGAAACGTCTAAAAAGTTTGGTACTGGTTGGTATGTGTTTAAGAAATCTAAAGAACACGAAGACGCAGTAAAACTAAATGAAGCGTGCGCTGGTACTTCATGGTGTACAGGCGGTCATGTGTCTACAGCCAAATCACATCTGTCTGGTGGAGACTTCCACGTTTACTTCGAAAACGGAAAAGCAGAAGTAGCTATACGTACCTATAATGATAGGCTGGCGGAACCCCCTCGCGGAAATACCCCGAACCAGACACGTACCAAAAAACATGAGGATATACTTCAGACTTATCTAAATAGAAGTGATACAAATATAACTGGAGCTGAGGACTTTTTAGCAGACAAAGAGTTCCTAGACAGAGTAGTTAGAGATAAAGGTTTGTCTAGTTTCACAGACCTAGAACTACTTAACATACCCAAGCATCGTAAGTCTAGTAACGGATACAGCGATGACGCCGACAAGTGGCCTTCATCTGTGTATAAGGCTATCGCTGAGGAGGTAGAAAAACGTGACAACATCTTCTTCTATGACTCTGATAAAGTTCGTAAGAAAGAATACAACCCCGACGTACAGTATGTTTATTCCGATAGTGACTCGCTCGTAGATGTGGGAGACTTCCCTAACTTAGTAGCAACAAACGTTGGCGTGTGGGTCAACGCAACTGGTCTTTCCGCCATTGATGCAGCTAAAAATCTAGAGTTTGTGGGACAAACACTTTATGTTGATATTGGTATACTAAAAACACCATCATTAAAACTGGAATTACCAAAACTAAAAGGAGCTGAAAAAGTTGTAGTAAGACACGGGCAGTACTCTGATGCTTTAAATGTAGTTTTCCCAGAGCTAACACGTGTAGAATATATCGAGCTTCGGGGTGACAACAACCGCGTCCAAAGTGGTAGCATGGTTATTGCGGAATTTCCTGCCGTTACTACTCTTGATTCGTTGATAGTAGCGAGCGGAAACGCTAGACTCCCACAGCTGGTAAAAATTCGTGCGATCCAAGGCACGAGCGATGCCCGTAACCGTAGCGCGTATGTCCCTAAACTAACTGAAGTAGAGTACTTAAATCGTACTCCAAAGTTAGACGCGCCAAACCTAAAGAAGGTTACTTACCTATCGGAGACGACAACCCCGTTGTCTTTACCACAACTAACAGAGATCACAAACTGGAGCCAAATTGAACAGGATACATATGACTTCCCGAAGTTAACTAAGGTTGGCGAGATGTATGAAGTGACCGGAAATCATACGCTCCCTAACATAACCAGTATTGACCGTATTCTTGCTGTGGGTGTTGGTGATAGAAGTGGAAATATTTCGCTGCCAAATGTCTTAAAAATGACGGGCGATATTAGGGGTATCAGAGAAACAAGTCGTCTCGATATGCCTAAACTCACTGAGGTTTTCGAAATCCGAAATATTAATGGATTCTTGAACACGCCTAACTTGAATACTATTCACGGTACACTATCGGATATTGAAATGCCGGTACCGCTAACTCTACCTAAACTGAAAACAATCGGTAAATCAATATCTCAGACTGAATCCCCCATCAATCTACCGGAACTAGAAACATTAGGTGACCCAACAAGAGTAAGTTTCACTGGGAAAGCTATCACTCAAGCCCGCGATTTATTTGTACCTAAACTTAAAACTATTTATGGTTCGGTTTCCTCGGCTCATAGGTTAGATTTACCTAGCCTAGAGTTTCTATACGGTAAAATCCTAGGTATTGCAAAGCCAAAACCAAAACCATTAACCAAACCAGTAACCGAGGTATCTTCAAGACTGCTAAATCCTCGGATGGCGACTGATACGTCAGAGAACGTGCGGATACCCGATACCGCTCAAATCATTGGTGGTCAAGTCCCCGAACAACTTACGTGGACTAGCATGATTCGCGTGCCGGAACTTACCGGAGACACAGCAATTGACGTGCTCGGTGAGATCCGCCGCATCACACCTGCTGGCATCAACATCGAGATCAACAACACGATGGTCGGCGCGATGGGCGCTAATGCAACTAAGCCTAATACGATACTTGTCAACGAGAATCTCGTGGCGACAATGGCGTCAGGTCTGTCGGAAGCTAACGCGAAAGCGGTAGTGCGTACGGCAGTAGATGAGGAGCTTGCCCACCTTGCATCATTCACTGCGTTCGCAACATCTGACTTTGCTGCTATCGCAGTGGAACTCGGTCCCGATAAGGTGAACGAGATACTCGATATGATGTACTCCAACATGGTGCCTGACGCCGCCGAGCGTGCGGCTCGCATTGCCGCCGACCGTGAGGCTGGTGTGACCGGAGACGTTGACGCCGCCGCTGAGTGGGTGCGTATGGAGATCACCCGTATGGCTACAGGCCGCACGAGGGAAGCAGACATTGCATTCTTCTACACCAACCCATCATTGCTTGAGCGATTCCTTGAAGGACTCAAAG
>NZ_JBILQL010000009.1:0-49808 GCF_044373165.1 Flavobacterium sp. | reverse complement strand
GATGGCGGTATTTTGGCCACAAAACCTTACGTTTCCTCCGGTAGTTACATCCAAAAAATGAGCAATTACTGTGAGTCGTGTCATTACAAGGTAAAAGACAAGTTTGGCGATAATGCCTGTCCCTTCAACAGTTTGTATTGGCACTTTTTAGACGATAAAAAAGCGCATTTCCAAAACAACCAACGCATGGCGATGATGTTGAGTTTGTTGCAAAAAATGAAGCCCGAAGAGTTATTCCAACACAAACAACGCGCGGCTCAAATCATCGAAAATCCCGATGCATTTTAGTTTTGAGGTTGAAATACTACTTTAGTTGAAGTTGATTCAATTTCTTTTTTATTGAGCTTCATCTTTCTGAATTTGCCGTTGATAAACAGTTCCGATTGGTCGCTGTAATGTTTACTCATCGGATTGCCGGATTGCCCGGTTGGCAATACACTAATGCTGTTTTCGATATCGGAAAAATCGATGATACGACGGGTTGACGGTCCGCCTTTTACCGGAAGTATCGCATCGTCGGTATAAATAAACAACTGGTTATTGATGACTTCATTAGTGCCGGAAATTGGAAACGGACCTACATTAAAAAAGCCGCTGAACAATTTGACCTTGCCAATCGGATGTTGGAAAGTGACTTGGTGCACTTTGCTCCATTGCCATTGAGAAACATCGCTGCCTAATTGACTTTCCAAAGAAGCCACAGCTTGTTTGAACGATTGGGTAAGTATTTCTGATTGGGTTTCTTTTTTGTCTTTGGTATTGATGTTGTCCCACCAAGGCGAAGCAGGATTGGCCGTTTGGTTTTCAATCATTTGTTTGACTATGTGCGTACTGAGTAACAACTTAAAGTTTTCTTCTCCGAACTCGTCTTCCAAAGTGGTTTTCAAATAATGATAAAACCATTTGTTGTAAATGGTTGGCGCAATGTCATTTAAGTCGTGACTGGCTTTCCAAGATTGTAAAACTGTCAGTGCTTCTTTTTCATTGGCTTTCAAATCTTTTATATTCAATGGTTTGGTCATATTACTTACTATAGTTTCAGCGGTTGCCGAAGTATTATCGACTATCATTTTCGACACGTCTTCTTTCGCCCAATCATTTTTAGCTTTCAACAAACCGTCGATTCTGACTGCTCGGTCTTTAGGCAAATAATAACCGGGATACAAATAGCCGTTGATGGGCGTAGGTTGGTTGTTGGAACTGTACACATAATGCCACGGCGGATTAATCGCTTGCGGATTTTGAGCAAACGGTAACCATTCTTTCTGGTCGTCAATACCATTGGCACCGTTCATAATAAAATTCGCATTGACACTTTTGGGCAATTTATAGAGTTTTCCTGAAGTAATCCAAGCGATATTATCTTTAGCATCGCCGTACATAATATTCAAACCCGGAGCATGAATCAATTCGATGCTCTTCTGAAACCCTTCCAAGTTCTTAGCATGGGACAAAGCATAAACAGCCTCTAAAATTCGGTTTTTTTGTTGGGTATAAATCCAATGCATCGCTACGGAATTCTCTGTATTCAGTCCGTCTAACAAACCGGTAATGATAGGTCCGTGTTGGCTTGTTTTTACATTGAGCTTCACCTCAGCGCTGTCTTTGACTTTGATTGTTTTTTGTTGGTAGGTATAATTTTTAAACCCTTCCGGCGTTTTGTATTGTTTTGGGTTATTAGGATTTTCTTCTTCAGCAAAGAAATCCACATCGTCGTTTTCAAACATGGTTAAACCATAAGCATAGTCTCGATTATGACCCAAAAGCGGAAACGGTGCTCCGGCGATATAATAACCATAAATTTCATAATCGGGACAAACGATATGGGCTTCGTACCAAGTTCCGGGTTGGGCGTACATGATGTGCGGGTCGTTGGCCAAAATTACTTTGCCGTTTTTGGTTTTTTCGGCACCAATTACCCAACTGTTACTGCCGATAAAAGCCGGAACCGGAGATCTTTCCAACAAAGCGGCAACCGATTTGGAAATTTCACTGTAACCTTTATATTTACCTTGATAGGACTGCAATTGTTGCGTTCCCAATTCGCCGTTGATTCCAAAATCTTTTAAATAATCCACACCGAAACGGTCGCGGATATCGGTCATCAAAGGATCGGTTTTTTGCGCCATGGCAAAGCTGAACGACATGAAACCGAAAATATTGTACACGTCTTTTAAGGTGAACTTTTCTTGTTTTATTCCTAATAATTGGATTTCTACCGGAGTCGTTCCGTTATCTATATATTGATTGATGCCGTCTAAATAGGCTTGCGCCAAAATATAGGTTGGAGATTTTTTGTCTAATTGGGCGACCGCTTTAGCTGAATTTTCATCAATACCAATACCCGCAAAAAACATATCTGTTTTTAAAGCGGCACCACCAAAAATTTCAGCCAATCTTCCCGGAGCGATCCGGCGCATGAGTTCCATTTGCCAAAGCCTGTCTTGCGCATGCACATAACCTAAAGTCGTCATCGCATCTTTTTGATTCTTGGCATAAATATGTGGTACGCCATACTCGTCATAGAAAACCGTGGTTTCTTGTTTTAAATTTTGGAGTTGGTATTCGCCTTCATAATCCGGCTTGGTGAACTGCAAATAGGCAGCGCCGATGATGACAACTAAAACAACGATGGCCAATAGTAGGAGAAGGATTTTCTTAATGCGTTTCATAGGAAATGGATTGAATACTCAAATATAAGGAATTGGGAAGTACGAAGTACGAAGTACGAGGTGGGAAGTACGAAGTTTGGAAAATTTGATTTAAAAAGAAACCCCTTCATCACTGAAAGGGTTGGTTAAATATTATTTTCTTTGGAAGTTGATTTTCTGTCCAACGTTGAGTCCGTTGTTTTTGGCTAAGACACCGCACATATGGAATAACATCCGGGCACCCACATTGCCGTCCCAATCGTCGGTTTCGCCGGGTGCGACTTCTACTAAATCAAAGCCGATGATTTCTTTACCGCTTTCGGCTAATTTATTGAACAAATAAGTGGCCTGTTCAAACGAAAATCCGCCCGGAACCGGTGTACCGGTATTCGGACAGTACCACGGATTCATGCCGTCAATATCAAAACTGATGCAAACTTTTTGCGGTAAGGAAGCGATAATGGCTTCGCATTGTTGTGCCCAAGTTTTTCCTTCGAAAGTTTCCTTTTTTAAGTCGGCGTCGGTATTCACTAACACACGACCGTTGGCTTTTTGCACTACCTCCACTTCTTGTTCACAGAAATCGCGAATCCCTACTTGCACCAATTTGCTGATTTGCGGAATTTGTAAGGCATTGTACATAATAGAAGCGTGCGAATAGGTAAATCCTTCGTAAGCGATTCTTAAATCCATGTGTGCATCCAAATGCAGGATTCCGAAATGGTCGTGAATTGATGCCAAAGCTTCGTAATAGCCAAGTGGCGTAGAATGATCTCCACCCAAAAGCACCACTTTTTTGCCTTGTTGCATCCAGTGTAACACGCGGTCTTTGACTTCGGTATGCAACTCGCGGCATACTTTATTGATTTTATCCAAATCGGCTTGGAGCGCAGGATAATTTTCTACGGCTTCACCACTTTCCAATAACTCGATAATCGGTTGTGCTAAGTCTTTGTATTTCTCAGAATTCTTTTTCCAATGCGCAGGCGCTTCGTCAAGATAAATCCCAAGTTTCCACAATTCGGGAAAGTCTTGGTGGTTTAAATCGACTTGAAAGGAAGCGTCTAATACCGCAGCCGGTCCTTCAGAAGCACCGGCTCCGTAGCTAACGGTTACTTCCCACGGCACCGGAATTACTATAATTTCACTTTGTTCGGCCGAAAACGGCAACCCAAATACGGTAGCATCCGCTAAACCGGGTTGTGAAGGATCGAAATTGGCTATAATTTGTTGTTTTGTCATATAGTTACTGAGTTGCTGAGGCGCTTAGTGCCTGAGTTTATTTTTGTATTGTGAGTATTCCTTGTTTTAAAATTTGTCCGAATTCATACATGTCTTCATACGAGCAATAGAATGGCGCCGGCGCTAAGCGAATTACATTGGGTTCGCGCCAATCGGTGATGACGCCGTTTTGCATTAAGTAATCGAATAAACTTCGGCCTTGTCCGTGCAGGAAAACCGAAAGTTGGCAAGCGCGTTCTTTTTGGTTACTTGGCGTAATGATTTCAAATTCGGCTCCGTCTAATTCCGCATCGATTTCGTGAAGGATAAATTCTAAATAAGCGGTCAATTGGTTGCGTTTTTGGATTAGTTTTTTCATACCAACTTCGGCAAACATTTCGGCTGAAGCCAAATACGGTGCTAAAGACAAAATAGGTAAATTACTCACTTGCCAACCATCAGCGCCGTGGACAGGATCAAATTGCGGTTCCATTTTGAAACGACGTTCCTTATTATGTCCCCACCAACCCGCAAAGCGCGGTAAATTGGTCGTGTGATGTTTTTCGTGAACGAAACAGCCTGAGGCATTTCCGGGTCCGGAGTTCATGTATTTGTAACTGCACCAAGCGGCAAAATCTACGTTCCAATCGTGCAAGTGTAACTCGATATTGCCGGCGGCGTGGGCCAAATCGAAACCGACCTTTGCGCCTACTTTATGACCGGCTTCCGTGATGGCTTTCATGTCGAAGACTTGTCCGGTGTAATAATTGACGCCACCGATTAAGACCAAAGCCAATTCATCGCCTACTTCATTGATTTTAGCAATAATATCTTCTAAACGAATATTGTGCTCGCCATCTCTGCGTTTGATTTCTATTATAGCGTCTTCTGTTGTATAGCTGTGAAAATTGACCTGACTTTGGAACATGTATTGGTCGGACGGAAAGGCTTTTTCTTCACAGATGATTTTATAGCGAGTGGCAGTAGGTTGGTAGAACGACACCATTAACAAATGCAAGTTGATGGTGAGCGTGTTCATTACGGTAATTTCCGAAGGTTTGGCGCCTACAATTTGACTTAAAGGTTGAGCGAAACGTTCATGGTAATCCCACCAAGGTTTTTCGGCATAGAAATGTCCTTCTACGGCAAGATTGGCCCAATCGCTCATTACTTCATCCACGTATTGCTTGGTGCGTTTGGGTTGTAAACCCAGGGAATTTCCGGTGAAGTAGACCACATTTTTACCGTTGTGTTGCGGAAAAATAAATTCGTCGCGGTAGTGATTGAGTTCGTCTTGGGCATCTAATTGCTTAGCGAACTCGCGGGTATTTTGAAACGTCATGGTTGTAGTTTAGTTTGGCGTAAAAGTATTGAAAAAAATTATTTCACGGAGATACACAGAGAAAGAAAGAGAGACACGGAGTCTAAAAACTAAATGTTATTTGCGTTGGCGTTTGTATCTAGCCCTGATCGTAATGGAAATAAAAAAATGCTTTCAGGGTTTGAAAGCATTTTTTTATTGTATTGGAGAGCAGGAAAATGGACGGCAAAAATGCCCGAACCTTTCCGCTCCTGAAAATTATATTATAAGCATCGCGTCGCCGTAAGAATAAAAACGGTAGTTTTCTTTGATGGCTTCTTCGTAGGCTTTTTTCATAAGGTCGTGACCACAGAAGGCGGAAATCATCATTAACAAGGTCGACTTTGGTGTATGGAAATTGGTAATCATACAATCGGCGATGCTGAAATCGTAAGGCGGAAAAATGAATTTGTTGGTCCAGCCCGTGTAAGGATTCAGCGTTCTGTTAGAGGAAACAGAACTTTCGATGGCGCGCATGGAAGTGGTTCCGACGCAACAAATTTTGCGTTTGTTTTCTTTAGCTCTGTTAACGGTATCACAAGCTTCTTGGTTGATGATAAGTTCTTCGGAATCCATTTTGTGTTTAGACAAGTCTTCCACTTCCACCGGATTGAACGTCCCCAAACCTACGTGAAGAGTGATTTCGGCAAAGTTCACGCCTTTGATTTCCAGACGTTTCAACAAGTGTTTAGAAAAGTGCAAACCGGCAGTTGGTGCCGCTACGGCGCCTTCTTCTTTGGCGTAGATGGTTTGGTAACGCTCGGCATCTTCTTCGGTTACTTCTCGGTTGATGTATTTTGGGATTGGGGTTTCACCCAATTCGGTTAATTTTCTTCTGAATTCGGTGTATGAACCGTCGTAAAGAAAGCGTAAAGTTCTACCTCTTGAAGTGGTATTATCAATTACCTCAGCTACTAAGGAATCGTCGTCGCCAAAATACAATTTGTTTCCGATACGGATTTTCCGAGCCGGATCTACCAATACGTCCCAAAGGCGTTGTTCAGCGTTTAATTCACGCAACAAAAACACTTCGATGCGAGCACCGGTTTTTTCTTTGTTACCGTACATACGTGCCGGGAATACCTTAGTGTTGTTTAAAATCATCACATCGCCGTCGTCGAAATAATCGATTACATCTTTGAAGAGTTTGTGTTCGATGGTTTTGGTTTTTCGATTTACGACCATTAATCTGGATTCGTCTCTGTTTTCTGTTGGAAATTCCGCAAGTAATTCGGCCGGAAGATTAAAGTTAAAATGAGATAATTTCATCTAAAAAGGTTTAAAAGTTTGAAGTAGTTCAAAAACTTATTTGAAACGGTTGCAAATATACTATCGTGAGATAGGCGTTGTCAAGTGTTTTGAGGTTTATTTTTGAAATTGACGTGCTAAGAAGCTGAGGCACTAAGGTTCTGAGGCTTTTAGAGGCTTATTCTTCAACCACTGAAAAGCCTACTGATTTTAAATCTTCCCAAAAAGTTGGGTATGATTTCGACACCACTTCGGCTTCTTCGATTACTATCGGCACTTTTAGCGCTAAAGGTGCAAAGGCCATGGCCATGCGATGGTCTTGGTAAGTTTTGATGCTGATGTTTGGATTGATGTTTTCGGATTGTGACAAAGTTAAACTATCATTGGTAACCGTAACATGAGCACCCAATTTTGTCAGTTCGGCTTTCAACGCTTCTAATCTATCGGTCTCCTTTATTTTAAGCGTATGCAAACCCGTTAAGTGGCAAGGTAATCCAAGTCCGAAACAAGTAACCGCTATGGTTTGGGCGATGTCGGGACAGCTATTGAGTTGGGCGTTGAGAGTTGGGAGTTGGGAGTTGTGAGCGCTTTTCTTGGTTATGGTGACCGAATGATTACCGTTAAAAATAGTTTCAACACCAAAGTATCTATAGATATCGATCAAAACAGCATCGCCTTGCAAACTGTTTTGTTTGTAGCTCGACAAAGTGATTTGCGTTCCGATTTCGGATAAAGCTATTATGGAATACCAATAGGATGCGGAAGACCAATCGGATTCTACTTTTAGGGATAAGGGATTTGGGATAAGAGATAAGGTTTTGACTGAAATTGTATCATTAAGAAAAGAGGTTTCTACTCCGATTGCGTTGAGTAAAGACAAAGTCATTTTGATGTAAGGAACTGAGGTGATTTCGCCTACTAATGTCAGTTCGATACCATTTTGCAATTTTGGAGCAATGAGCAAAAGTGCTGAGATGTATTGGCTACTCACATTGGCAGGAAGGGAAACTTTGGATTGCGACAGCTTTTTCCCTTTGATTCTTAGCGGTGGAAAACCTTCCTGACCTTCATAGCTGATTTCGGCTCCTAATTGTTGTAGGGCGTCGACTAAAATTTTAATCGGGCGTTCTTTCATTCGTGCAGAACCGGTTAGGACGACTTCATTTCCTTCTTGTATGGCGAAGTAGGCCGTTAGGAAACGCATGGCGGTGCCGGCGTGATGGACGTCGATAAGTTGGGGGTTGGAAGTTGGAAGTTGGGAGACAAGCAACGCTTTTGTCATAACGTCAGAATCATCTGAATTGGAGGTGTTTTCCAATTGGAGATTTGGATATAAGGCTTGTAACAATAACAAACGATTGGTTTCCGACTTGGAGCCGGTGATTGCGATTGTTGACTGTAGAGAAACTATAGAAGATTTTAGACTTAAATTCATTATTTGGAAACAATTTTCAATCCGACTATGGATAGAATTAAGGTTGAAATAAAAAATACGCGCCAAAAAGTGGCCGGTTCTTTGAAAATTAAAATCCCTACTAAGACACTGCCTAAGGCTCCAATGCCTGTCCATACTGCATAAGCTGTACCGATGGGGATTTCTTTAGTCGCTTTGACTAACAGTACCATGCTGATGGTTAGGCAAAGCATAAACCCTGCGTACCAAAACCACATTGTTGTTCCGGAAGTTTCTTTGGCTTTACCGAGACAGAAAGCGAAGGCAACTTCAAATAGTCCGGCGATGACTAGCAGTATCCAGTTCAAGTTATTTCAGTTTTTCGTTGTTGTGGTGGCGATCGTGGTCGCGTTGGGTTTTCAAATCCATTTTTTTGTCGAAAGCCGCTTGGAGGTCTACTCCGGTTTGGTTGGCTAAGCAAAGCACTACAAAAACCACATCGGCGAGTTCTTCGCCCAGGTCTTTGTTTTTATCACTTTCTTTCTCAGATTGTTCTCCGTAGCGTCGGGCGATGATTCGGGCTACTTCTCCGACTTCTTCGGTGAGTTGTGCCATGTTGGTTAATTCGTTAAAATAGCGAACGCCATGGTCTTTAATCCAAGTGTCTACTTCTTGTTGGGCGTTTTTGATATCCATTTATTCTTTATTTTTTGTATCGATTATTATAGTGACCGGACCATCGTTTAAGAGATTAACTTTCATATCGGCTCCAAATTTTCCGGTTTGGACTTTCTTGCCCAACTCGGTTTCCATTTGGGCTATAAAACTTTCGTATAGCGGAATCGAAACTTCGGGTTTTGCGGCTTTTATGTAAGACGGCCGATTGCCTTTTTTGGTCAAGGCGTGCAATGTAAACTGACTTACAATAATCATGTCGCCATTGGTGTCTTTTAAAGATAAATTCATGACATCGCCGGCATCAGCAAAAATTCGGAGATTGGCGATTTTAGCCGATAACCAAATAATGTCTTCTTGAGTATCGCTGTCTTCAAAACCAACCAATACCAATAATCCTTGTTGAATATCGGCTACTTTTTCACCCTCGATGGTTACAGAAGCTTGAGTTACCCTTTGAATTACTGTTTTCATCTCAATTAAAAATTACGGAACACTGCTACTGTTAACTGAACACTATTTTCTGGTTTCATCACTCGCGATTCGGTCATCATTGTATAAATCCGAACGGTAATGCTCGTCATCGCCTTCCAAGATTTTTAAGTAGCTGTTGTAACGCGACCAAGCGATTTTGTTTTCTTCCAACGCTTTTTTGACAGCGCAATGCGGCTCTTCTTTGTGCAGGCAATTGTTGAATTTACATTGGCTTTTCAACCGGAAGAATTCAGGAAAATAGTCGCTGATTTCTGTAGGTTCCATGTCTACAATTCCGAAACCTTTGATTCCCGGTGTATCAATAATTTTAGCGCCAAAAGTCAAATCGTACATTTCTGCAAAAGTGGTGGTGTGTTGGCCTTGCATGCTTTGTTCCGAAATGTGTTTGGTTCTCAAATTCAATTGCGGCTCTAAAGCATTAACCAAGGTTGATTTTCCCACTCCCGAATGTCCGGAAAACATACTGACTTTTCCTTTCATCCTGTCTTTCAAAGTTTCAATCCCTTTACCGTTAACTGCTGAAACGCGCAAACATTGGTAACCGATTTCGGTGTAAATGTGTTGGAGGTATAATTGTTCGTCTAACATTGCTGCATCAAAGGTATCAATCTTGTTAAAAACCAAAACGGCTTCGATACCGTAAGCCTCGGCGGTGACTAAGAATCGGTCGATAAAACTGGTGGTTGTTGGCGGATTATTGATGGTAACCAACAAAAAAACCACATCAATATTAGCCGCAATGATATGCGTTTGTTTAGAAAGATTTACTGATTTTCTGACAATGTAATTCTTTCGGTCGTGAATGTTATGTATCAAACCAATGGTTTCATCGGTAGAGTTATCCAGCTCAAAATCGACTACATCGCCCACCGCAATCGGGTTAGTACTTTTAATGCCTTTGAGGCGGAACTTTCCTTTAATACGACATTCAAAAACCTGTTGGTCTTCGGTTTTTACCGTATAAGAACTTCCGGTCGATTTGTATACAAGTCCTGTCATTTTTCACTTTAAGAAGTACAAAGGTAGAAAAATGAATCCTACTTTTATTTAAAAACAAAAGGCTGCGAAATTTTCACAGCCTTTTTTCTTATTCTTCTAAAATCATTCGTCCTAACTTATCTAATTTTCTTCTGGAAGAATACACGATAAATTCGTTTTGACTTTTGCGATAATATACGCCCGGACGAATAACCAATTCGTTTTTAATCACTTCTTCCGGATCTTTTCTGGTGATTTGCCCTTTGCCGTCAAAGACGAAAACCGAAGGCACAGCGTTGTTATAATTGCCCAACGATCTGATTTGCTCAATATCGGTTATGCCTTTGTTTTTGACATTATCATTAAAAAGCAAGTTCAAAACACCGTCTTTGTAAATTGGAATGGCTCCTAAATATTCCGGTCCTTTGCCCATTTGTGCCAATGGAATCGCCATCGACATGCCAACATTAAAATTCCCGTTACCGCCCATTGCGCCAAAAGCAAACGACATAGTGGTTACCGTAGCCGATTGTTCTTTCGGCAAAACATTGCTCCAATCTAAAGAACCATCGGGTTTTAAACAAGTGACAATGATTTCGTTTTTAGTATAAGTTACCGGTGTAAATGCCAACGGCCCGATTCCGGAACTTTGTCCGACAAAAACAAATTGCAACTCCGACAATACGATTATTCCGCCGTCGTTTTTCTCAATCAAGGTTGTAATACTGTAAAGCAGTTTTAAATCTTTGCCTTTTTTGGCTCTTCTTTCTCCCAACAACTTCACTTTAGTGGCATAATCAAATTCGTTGAATTTTAGGTTGTCGTTGACATTAGTGATCAAATTAACCGTAGCATTATAAACGCCTTTCAACTCTTTGTTGGCTTTTCCGTTTTCGCGAACGCTTGAGTAAAACCCAACCAATTGCAGCGTGTTTTTATTGGTTGACAACATCTTACAGTTGATGATTTCTTTGCCTTTGATGTTGATATCCACTACTTCTTTTACATAGTTGTTGGCTCTTTTGAAAGCGTGAATTTGAAACTTTTCGATTTGTTCTTTCTTTTTAGTATCTCGGTAACTTTCATTAATAACTAAAAAAACATCGTCTTGAAAATTCAATTCAAAATCAGAAATCGTGAATTCATAGTCTTTTTTGCTGTCATCGAATTTTACTTTTTCTTCGCTGCTGAAAAGGGTTGCCAATTTGTCATCGAACAATTTAACTTCATACTTGATCGCGTCTTCTTTCGGAAAACGAGAAGTATGCATGATTAACAAAGCGCCTTCATCGGGAGATTGTTTGAAGTAAAAACCGCCGCGTTCCGATTTTTTGGCCACTTCCGAATTGAATAAAGTGGTGGAAGTTTTGCTGATGATGCCTTTCTCTGAAATTTCAGCCCCAATCAAATTAAAAATCTTGTCTTTTTTATTGTACACACTGCCAATGGCGTACAATTTATTGTTGAGTAAAAAAACGTCTTCAAAATCCACCTCTTTGTCGCTAATTTGTGGAATTACTATAGCATTGGAAGTCAGTAATTTCATGGATTTAGAATCAAATATTTTAAGGAAATAATCATCCTTTTCTTTGAATCCGAGAGCGTAAATTTTATCACCAGTTTCCCCGATAATCTTTACAATTTTTTGTTTGTCCTCAGGCAATTCTTCGCCATAGGTCATGTTGATTTTATCAATTTTGTTTTGTGCATTCAAGCTTATGCCACTGCAAACAAAAAAGATAAAACCTAATAAGGCTTTTTTCATTTTGATTGTTTTAAATTAAATAGGTTGTTTTTATTGTGCGGCAATGATACAAAAAAAACCTGCCAAAATATTGGCAGGTTCTCTTTTTAATTTAATACAAACTTAATTATTGATGACTTTCTCTTGATGGCTGATACTTTCCTGGTGAATCGCCTTGAAGATTTTAAGGATAAACTCTTCGCTCAAGCCTTTTTCCTCTCCGTCTAAAATCATTTTTCCGAGGATTTCATTCCAGCGTTTGTTTTGCAAAACCGCTACGTTTTTCTCTTTTTTTAAGGCGCCGATTTTGTCGGCCACTTTCATTCTTTTACCTAAAATTTCCAACAATTTTCTATCATACTCATCAATATCTACGCGAAATCTCGACAAGCGATTGTTGTAATCGTCTGCATCGTCGGTTTCTTTTCTAATGGTTAAATCGAAAATAATTTGTTTTAATCTTGTTGGCGTGACTTGCTGGGCTGCATCGCTCCAGGCATTATCCGGATCGATATGGGTTTCGATGATCATCCCGTCGTAATTCAAGTCCAATGCTTCTTGGGTTACCTGAAAAATCATCTCGCGGTTACCGGTAATGTGCGACGGATCGATAATCAAAGGAATATCCGGGAATCTATTTTGAAAATCAATCGCAATCTGCCACTCGGGGATATTCCTGTATTTGGTTTTTTCATAAGTCGAAAACCCTCGGTGAATGACGCCCAGTTTTTTGATTCCGGCATTGTACAATCGTTCCAAACCGCCAATCCATAAAGACAAATCGGGATTCACCGGATTTTTAACCAAAACAATTTTATCGGTATTTTGCAAAGCATCCGCCAATTCCTGAACGGCAAACGGATTTACCGTAGTTCTGGCACCAATCCACAACACATCAATATCGTATTCCAAGGCCAATTTCACTTGGGCTGCCGTAGCGACTTCGGTTGCCATGAGCAAACCGGTTTCTGCTTTGGCCTTTTTGAGCCATTTTAAACCAATTTCTCCAACGCCTTCAAATCCGCCCGGACGCGTACGGGGTTTCCAAATTCCGGCTCGAAAAATCGACACTTTGGAATCTTTTAATTCATGGGCAATTTTTAAGACTTGATCTTCGGTTTCCGCGCTGCATGGTCCTGCTATTACTAAGGGATGATTCAAGTTGAAATCATCTAACCATTTTCTGTTTGCTGCTGTAATATTCATAGTTTTTTATCTGTTGTAAATTTATTAAATCCAATTCGTAATTCGTAATTCGTAATTCGTAATTCGTAATTCGTAATTCGTAATTCGTAATTTCTAATTCGTAATTCTTTTTATCGCTTCTTGTATTTTTTCTTCGGTGACACAAAGTGAAAAGCGAATGTATCCTTCACCATTGCTGCCGAAAATTATTCCGGGTGTGATGAAAATGTGTTTTTCAATTAGAACTTTATCAACAAAAGCTTCGGCTGAAATTCCCGGTGGTAATTTGGCCCAAACAAATAAACCAACGCTGTTTTTGTCAAAAGTACAACCCAACTTTTCAGCCAATTGAAATAATAGATTTCTGCGTTTGGTGTAAACTTTGTTTTGTTGGACAAACCAATCTTTGCCGAGTTTCAAAGCTTCGATTGCGCCTTTTTGAATCCCGTAAAACATGCCGCTGTCCATATTGCTCTTGACTTTCAAAACGGCATCAATTAAAGAGGCTTTACCTAAAACCATACCGACACGCCAACCGGCCATATTATAGGTTTTAGATAAAGAGTTCAATTCTAATGCGATGTCTTTCGCCCCTTCGATTTGCAAAATAGAAATCGGATGGTCATTCAACACAAAGCTATACGGATTGTCATTGACGATTAAAATGTGGTGTTTTTTACCAAAAGCAATCAGCTTTTCAAACAATTCAACTGTACCATTGGCTCCGGTTGGCATATGCGGATAGGAAACCCACATCAATTTAACTTTGGCCAAATCCATTTGTTCCAATTGTTCAAAATCGGGTTGCCAATTATTTTCAGCAACCAAATCATAAGACACTGCTTTGGCCTGAACCAATTCGGTTACCGAAGCATAAGTCGGATACCCCGGATTGGGAATCAATACTTCATCGCCTTCGTTTAAAAAAGCCAGTGAAATATGCATAACACCTTCTTTAGAACCCATTAAAGGTAAAATCTCGGTATTGAAATCCAAAGACACTCCAAACTGATTGGCATAAAAATCGGCCATGCCTTTGCGCAGTTCGGGTAAGCCTTGGTAGCTTTGGTATTCGTGGGCTTTATCGTCATACATGGCTTGGCCCATCGCTTCAATGACGGTTTTGTCGGGCGCCAAATCGGGACTTCCGATACCCATATTGATGACCGGCTTTCCTTCAGCTATGAGTTGGCGGACTTCTCTTAATTTTCTGGAGAAGTAATATTCTTGTACACTGTTTAATCGGTTGGCGGTTGTTATCATGGTGTTCCTTTTTTGTATTCACCCAATACTTTGAAATGAGTGGTCATTAGGGCTAAAATATTTTTGGCTTTTTCGTAATGCTTGTACTTCTCAAAAATCACATCCACAAAAAACGAATACTGAAATGGCGTTTCGATAATCGGCATCGATTGGATTTTGGTTAGGTTCAATTTGCAGTTGTTCATCACATTCAATATTGTGGCCAAACTCCCCGGTGTATCATCCAATTCAAATTTGATGGAGGCTTTGTTGATTTGTTCTTTCGGTAATTCTTTATTAGTCGTTTTGACAATCACAAATCTTGTTTTGTTACTCTGAATCGTGTGGATTCCCGCAGCGAGAATTTCCAAATCGTATAATGTAGCGGCTATCGGTGCGGCAACAGCGCCAATGCCTGTGAGTTTTTGCTCCTGAATTCGGCGCGCGGTTTCAGCCGTATCGCCACTTTCGACCAACTTGATGTGTGGAAATTGGTTAAAGAAAACCGCGCATTGCAACAGGGCAATCGGATGCGAATGCACTTCTTTGATGTCTTCTATTTTTTGGCCCTTCAAGACCATTAAGTTCATGTGAATATCGAGATAATGTTCCCCAATAATATGCAAATTGTTCCTATCGATTAAGGCATAATTCGGAATAATCGAACCGGCGATAGAATTCTCCAAAGCCATCACGCCTTTTTGGGAATGATTGTTCACCAAACTTTTGACTAAACCATCAAACGACATGCATTCGTCTAAATCATCGATTTGCTCAAAATACTCCTGTGCCACTTGATGGTGAAAAGATCCTTTGATGCCTTGAATCGCTATTTTTGTTTCCATAAGTCCAAAAAAAAATCCCAACTTTCGTTGGGATTCATATTATTGTTAGTTTTTTTACTTTTTCACATAACACAATACCAATCCCTTTTTCTGTCCGAAGAAGAAATAAAAGAAATAGGTAAAAAATGTGTTAAACTGTCTCATTGCTGATTTTGTATTTGGCTAATGTAAAAAATTAAAGTGTAAGTTTTACAAGACATGGCAAAAAAAATTACGGAAACGTTATAGTAAATATCATAAAAGCAGTAAATCTTCGTTATACTTTGATTAATTATTACCTTTGCCGCAAATAGTTCGTTTATGTCGATAGAAGTTCAAAATATTTCGAAAAGTTACGGAGCTCAAAAAGCGCTCGACAAGATTTCATTCTCCATTAAAAAAGGAGAAATTGTAGGTTTCTTGGGTCCGAACGGCGCCGGAAAATCTACCTTGATGAAAATTTTGACCACTTATATCAATGCCGATGAAGGAAAAGCGACTGTCAATGGAAATGATGTTAACGAAGCGCAAATATTAGTGCAAAAATCCGTTGGCTATTTGCCCGAACACAATCCGTTGTACTTGGATTTATACGTTCGCGAATATTTGGCTTTCAATGCCGATGTATACAAAGTGGCCCCATCACGTATAGAAGAAGTTATAGAATTAACCGGTTTAACTCCGGAAAGTCATAAAAAAATAGGACAACTGTCTAAAGGTTTTCGTCAGCGTGTTGGATTGGCGACAGCCTTATTGCACAATCCTGATGTGTTGATTTTAGACGAACCGACTACCGGTCTTGACCCGAATCAATTGGTCGAAATCAGAAACGTGATTAAAAATGTGGGGAAAGACAAAACTGTTTTTCTGTCCACACACATCATGCAAGAAGTAGAAGCCATTTGCGACCGCGTCATCATTATTGACCACGGCAAAATTGTAACTGATAAGAAATTGGACAAATTGGTTACGGAAGAAAAAGAGCAAATCATTGAAGTAGAATTTGACAAAGCCGTAGCGGAAACTATTTTGGCCGAACTACCCAACCTCAAAACTTACCAAAACACCCTTAATAATATTTGGTTGCTGACCTTTAATACTGATGAAGACATGCGCCCAAATCTATTCGACTTTGCTCAAGCTAACGGATTGAAAACACTTCAAATTAGTTTGAAAAGCAAAAATTTGGAGCAGATTTTTAGGGAGAAGACTAAGAAGAGTAATTAGTAATTAGTGATTAGTGACTAGTGATTGGTAATTAGTGACTAGTTTGAAAACTAGTTGATAATCATTATACATTATTCGTTTCCCATCGCTAAAACTTTCGTTTTTTACTTCACTTCTATTTACGTTTTCCGAAAAAAAATAATGGAAAGTTATCGTTGAAAATTTTCGATAACGTTCGCTTTGAAAAAAATTACACAAAATTAATTGTGCAGAAAAGTTTGTAAAGAAAAGTTTGTAAAGAAAAGTTTGTGCAGAAAGATTGTATGGAAATTGTACTTTGGAAAAGAAGCCGGAAAAGAACGGCATAAAGACCGAAGGCAATTCGCTGGCTTCGCAACAGTCTGTTTGAGGCGGAACTTTACTAATTACCAATCACTAATCACTTTCTATCAAGGATAAATCACATTCCCTTGATACAATTCTTCTACATCTACCACCGGCGGGACATTTTTTAATATGATGTTTCCGGTGCTGTTCATGGTACCAAAAATACTTTGGATTGGCCTTACAATCATATCGTTCGAACCGCGATGGTATACTTTAATATTTTGAGCTGTTAAATTCTCGGCCTCTATTCGGCCATCTCCAAAATAAAAATTGAAGTCTGCCGTAGTAGTTTCACCTGAAAAATAAAATCTCGAAACATTATTATTTCCAACATTTAAATAATCATTGTCAATATTGATGAAAAAATCTCCGGTACCGGCGCCACTTTCACCATCACCGTCTTTATCCATAGCGATAAAACTGATGTAAGGAAATGTCAAAACACCATTGGAACTGATATTCCTGTCGGTTTTCGAATATACTTCTTCCAAAGTAGGTGTCGTTACTAAAATCTTCGTCGTGCCGTAAGCGCGAACCCAATTGCAACTGGCTTCATCTTTAAAAATCAATCGGTCGCCATTTTGAATGACTTCTACATTATCAATAAAGTTCTCGCCGGCTACAATTTCCACCTTGTAATTTGTCCCTTGTGTGATGACAACTTCAATTCCTCGGTAGACTTTTATCCTTTTAAAAGGTTGCACTGTCACTTCTTTGGTAATAATTTCACCCGTACTTTCGATACAATCGCTCGGCTTTTCACAAGCCAACAACACCATAAATGCCACTAGCAACAAACTGATTTTTTTCATCTCTACTCTTTATAATCTGTACCCAATACCAAACTCTAAAGCTTCTGCCAAAAACAAATGGGTTTTAATGGTAAAGCCGCCGAATAATTTATCGGTGATATAATATTTAATCCCAACCCTATCGTATATAGGAATGTCTTTTTTAAAAGGTTGGTAAGCATAAAACCCAACTTGCGCTTCTAAGGAAATGCGATTGATGAGCAACTCATGTCCTACAAAAATTCCGATTCGCTTGTAATCAGTATCCGGACTAATGTTTTCATTAGGATAGGCTACCGAATAATACTTAATATATTCCTTTATAGATTGTGTCAAAAACAACTCGGTGCCCAATTGCAAAGCCGATTTACGGTTCAATCGCTTATCCACATAAAAACTAACATGATAAAACGGAAACTGCCCGCTATTGACAATCGGATTTTCATTAATCCCGCTACGCACCACAAAATTGTAATGTATGGGTTCTTTATAGGATTTTTTTACCGAAGTCGTGTCGGTTTTACGCTCAAAATCATTTGAAAAATCGTAATTAACACCCACATTCAGCACATATGTATTGATGCCGCTGTTGGGTGACTTCACTCTTCCATTAGAATAATGGGTGAATAAAATTCCGGCATGAAAACCAACATTCTTAAACAAATTTTGATTGTCGTAAGCCAAGCCAATATTGGTATTACCCATAAACTTACTGCCGAAAGCTTTGTTTTTGCTATTCTCCACTTTGTCATATGGATTGGTAGTATAAGCAATTCCTTGCGACAATTTGAGTTGCAAATGCCTTTTCCAAAAGTAAAAATTATACATCGCACCTACCGCATAATTTTGTCCCAGCGGTTGACTATTAAAGTCCTGATACAAAAAATAAGCTCCGTAATCGGGATAATTATAGGCTTGGTGCCATTCTTTGGAACCATCAGTTCTGTTGACTAATGTTAACAAAAAACCTTGCGGATGACCGTTAACCAAATGGTACATGTCCTCCGTATGCGGCAAAGCATTGCCTCGCAAAACAGAAGCTTCTAGGGATAATGCATTGGTGTTTTGTCCAAAACCAATAAAGGAACACAGCCAAAGCAACAGGTAAATTTTTCTCATCCTAAATTTTAAAACGCACAAATATAACGGATTTGATATTAAGAGGAGAATGTCCGGTGGACATTCGGTATTTTTAAATTTGAAAGCGAAAAGTTCGGGCTTTTTTGTTGGCCTTGTTCCCGCTTTTGGTGTTACACGGTAACACTGTCAAATGCGAAGCATTCACCGAACACCTATTGAAAATTAGTGTAAAGTGAGGTAATCGGGGCTAGTTAGGATTTGTCTTTTGTGAAATCTGTTTAAAAAACCTCTTTGGCAATTGCCTTGATGTTCTCTGCTTTCCCCATAGAATAGTAATGCAAAACCGGAATGCCGGCAGCTACGAGTTCCTTACTTTGCGCTGTACACCAGTCAATTCCAATTTGCTTGACCTCATCATTGTCTTTGGCTTTTACCACAGCCATAATTAAATCATCGGGCAACTCTAAACTAAAGCGGTGCGGAATCAAATTCAATTGCTTCTTAGTGGCAATCGGTTTCAATCCCGGAATAATCGGTACTGTGATTCCGGCAGCTCGACATTTGTCCACAAAATCAAAGAATTTTTTATTGTCAAAAAACATTTGCGTGATGATGTAATCGGCTCCGTTTTTGATTTTTTGTTTTAAGAAATGGATATCACTGTCCAAACTCGGCGCTTCCATATGTTTCTCAGGATAACCCGCAACACCTATGCAGAAATTGGTCTTGGCCGAATTTTTCAAATCTTCATCCAAGTAAATTCCATTGTTCAAGTTGCTGATTTGCGTTACCAATTCGGTCGCATATTCATTGCCTTCTTTCTCGGGATGGAAATAGGTTTCGGTTTTCAAAGCATCGCCTCGAAGTGCCACAACGTTATCAATACCCAAGAAATCCAAGTCAATCAACAAGTTCTCCGTATCTTCTTTGGTAAAACCACCACACAATATGTGCGGAATCGCATCGACATTGTATTTGTTCTGAATTCCGGCACAAATCCCAACCGTTCCCGGACGTTTTTTAACGACTTTCTTTTGCAACAAACCGCTTGGCAATTCTTTGTATTCGTATTCCTCACGGTGATACGTTACATCAATAAATGGCGGATTAAATTCCATCAACGGATCAATACTGTCAAAAATCGACTGGATGTTTTGCCCTTTCAAAGGCGGTAAAATCTCAAAAGAGAATAACGGTTTCCCGTTGGCGTTTTCGATATGTTGGGTTACTTTCATTTTTTTTATGTCTTAATATCTTAATGTCTTAATGTCGAAAGTCCATTACAGACTTTATGACTTTTGACTTTACGACTAAATTAATCTGCTATATTCGGTGACAGCCATTTCGTGGCTAGTTCGGTTGAAATTCCTCTTCTTTTGGCGTAATCAATGACTTGGTCTTCTTTTATTTTCCCTAACCCGAAATACTTACTTTCCGGATTCCCGAAATAATAACCCGAAACCGAAGCCGCCGGCCACATCGCCATGCTTTCCGTAAGTTTCACGCCAATTTCTTGTTCGACATTTAAAAGTTTCCAAATCGTTGGTTTCTCCAAATGATCCGGACACGCAGGATAACCCGGCGCCGGACGAATGCCTTTGTATTCTTCGTCAATCAAATCCTGGTTTGATAAAGATTCCTCCGAAGCGTAGCCCCAAATTTCTTTACGGACTTTTAAGTGTAAATATTCTGCAAAAGCTTCGGCCAATCGGTCGCCTAGCGCTTTCACTAAAATGGAGTTGTAATCGTCTAATTGCTTTTCGAATTCGGCGGCTTTTTCGTCTACACCGAAACCAGTGGTTACACAAAAACATCCTATATAATCTTGTTTTCCGCTGTCTTTTGGCGCCACGAAATCGGCTAAGGCGATGTTGGGTGCGCCGGCGGTTTTTTGGGATTGTTGTCTTAAAGTTAAAAAAGTTGTCGGTTGTCGGTTGTCGGTTGTCGGTTGTACCAAAATGTCATCATCGTTAATAGTATTCGCAGGGAATATTCCGAGAATTCCTTTGGCGGTTAACCATTTTTCGGAAACGATTTGGTGTAGCATTTTTTGGGCATCGGCAAATAAAGCTGTGGCTTGTTCACCTACAACGGCATCGGTCAAAATCGCAGGGTATTTTCCGAACAATTCCCACGAACTGAAAAACGGCGTCCAGTCGATAAAATCAACCAGTTCCGACAATTCCACTTCAATGGTTTTGGTTCCGATAAAATTGGGTTTTACCGGATTGAAATTATCCCAATCCAATTGCAATTTGTTCTTGCGAGCATCTTCAATCGAATGGTAATTTTTATCTCTACTTCTATTCAAATAACCTTCACGGAGTTTGTCATATTCGGCGCGAACCGTTTTGGCATATTCCACTTTGGTTTCCGCTTGCAATAAATTACTCGCAACGGTTACTGCACGCGATGCATCGTTTACGTGAACAACCGTTTCTTTGTATTCCGGGGCAATTTTCACAGCCGTATGCGCACGAGAAGTTGTGGCACCGCCAATCATCACCGGAATTTTGATATTGAGTTTGTCCATTTCTTTGGCCAAATACACCATTTCGTCTAACGATGGCGTAATCAATCCGCTCAACCCAATAATATCTACGTTATATTCAACCGCTGCCCGAATAATTTTTTCCGGTGGCACCATTACGCCTAAATCGATAATTTCAAAGTTGTTGCAACCTAAAACTACCGCTACTATATTTTTACCAATGTCGTGTACATCACCTTTTACCGTGGCCATTAAGACTTTTCCGGCTGAGGAAGATTTTCCGTCTTTGGAAGCTTCTATAAAAGGTAACAAATAAGCTACCGCTTTCTTCATCACGCGCGCTGATTTTACCACTTGAGGCAAAAACATTTTTCCGCTTCCGAATAAATCGCCTACAACATTCATTCCGGCCATCAAATTAACTTCGATCACTTCAATGGGTTTTTCGGCTAATTGTCGGGCTTCTTCGACATCAATTTCTATAAATTCGTCAATACCTTTTACTAACGAATGCGTTAATCTATCTTGAACTGAACCGTTTCGCCATTCCTGAACGGCTTTTTCGTTGGCTTTGAAATCGCCTTTGAAACTTTCGGCTAAATCGAGTAATCTTTCAGTCGCATCGTCTCTTCTGTTCAGCAACACATCTTCTACGTGCTCCAATAAAATCGGGTCGATTTCATCGTAAATCTCGAGCATTTCCGGATTTACTATTCCCATCGTCATGCCGTTTTTGATGGCGTGGTATAAAAACGCCGAATGCATGGCTTCTCGCACTTTATCATTGCCTCTAAACGAAAATGAAACGTTGCTCACTCCACCGGAAACGCCGGCATGGGGAAGATTTTCTCGAATCCATTTGGTTGCTCTGAAGAAGTCTAGAGCATTTAGTTTGTGTTCTTCCATGCCGGTTGCGACAGGGAAAATATTCGGGTCGAAGATGATGTCTTCTGCCGGGAAATGCACTTCGTTAACTAAAATGTCATACGAACGTTTGCAGATTTCGATACGTCTTTCATAGTTATCGGCTTGACCTTCTTCATCGAAAGCCATTACGATTACTGCTGCGCCGTATCTTTTAATCAATTTGGCGTGATGGATGAACGCTGCTGCACCTTCTTTTAGGGAAATGGAATTCACGACACCTTTCCCTTGAATGACTTTCAAACCCGCTTCAATGATTTCCCATTTGGAGCTGTCAATCATGACCGGAACACGAGCGATATCGGGTTCAGCCGCAATTAGGTTTAGGAATTTGGTCATGGCGTAAACCCCATCGAGCATGCCTTCATCCATATTGACGTCGATGATTTGGGCACCGCCTTCCACTTGGTTTCGGGCGATATCGAGTGCTTCTTCGTATTTTTCTTCTTTAATTAACCGAAGAAATTTACGCGAACCAGTTACATTAGTTCGTTCGCCTACGTTGATGAAATTACTTTCAGGCGTAACGATTAGCGGTTCTAAACCGGATAATTTTAAATATTTTGCTTCCGCCATTATATCGTTTCTAAAATTCGTGGTTGAAATTCTTTTGCTACCTCAGCAATGGCTTTGATGTGTTCCGGAGTGGTGCCACAACAGCCGCCAATAATATTCACTAAATTATCTTGTAAATATTCACGAATCAACGCTTGCATTTCGGTTGGTGTTTGGTCGTATTGCCCAAAAGCATTGGGTAAACCGGCATTTGGATGTGCTGAAATGTTTAGCGATGTGTTGTGTGCTAATCTTTTTAAATACGGTTTTAATTGGTCGGCACCTAAAGCACAATTAAATCCGATACTTAATAAAGGAATATGTGCGATGGAAATCAAAAACGCTTCAACGGTTTGCCCTGAAAGTGTTCTTCCTGACGCATCTGTAATTGTTCCTGAAACCATAACCGGAATATCTAAATTGCGCTCTTCTTTTACTTCTTCGATGGCGAATAATGCTGCTTTCGCGTTTAGAGTGTCGAAGATGGTTTCTACTAAAAGCACATCGCAACCACCATCAATTAGCGCTTCTACCTGTTGTTTATAGGCGATGCGCAAATCGTCAAAAGTTACGGCTCTAAATCCCGGATCATTTACATCCGGAGACATTGACGCTGTTCTGTTGGTTGGTCCGATAGAACCGGCTACGAAACGCGGTCTGTCGGTGAATTCGTCGGCGACTTCTCTGGCTATTTTGGCGGATTGGTAGTTGAGTTCGTAAACCAGATCTTCCAAGTGATAATCGGCCATCCCGATGGTGGTTCCTGAGAAGGTGTTGGTTTCTACGATATCGGCACCGGCTTGAAAGTACAGGCGATGAACCTGCTTTACCGCTTCAGGTTGCGTGATGGAAAGCAAATCGTTGTTGCCTTTTAGCGGATGTGGGAAATCTTTGAAACGCTCGCCTCGAAAGTCTTCTTCGGAGAAGTTGTTGCGTTGCAGCATGGTGCCCATGGCGCCGTCAAGGACAAGGATTCTTTCTTTGATGGCTTGTTGTATTTTTGACATATATTTTAAATTTCACAGAGATTCACAGAGAATCCAAGAGATACACAAAGATTATTAATTAGCCCCGATTGGCAGTCTCGTTTTTTGGAACGAGACAGAAAGCGGGAATATGGACTGCAAAAAAGCGCAAGCCTTTCGCTCCTAAAAAAAATTATATGTTATCGTGAAAGTGAGAAGAATTCTCGGGGTTATCTGCTCTCGTTGCTTGTAACGAGATAGAATGTAGCACCTTCTTTTGGCAAAGGGTTGCTAAGCTTTCAACGGGTCTATTCCCTCCAGCTTTCGTGATAACGAACAATAAGTTTATGAACGCTGCAAAAGTAAAGACTAAATTTTAATTTTTTATATTTTTTTTAATTTTTTATTTGGTTAGCGCTTGATCTAAATCATTTATTATATCCTGCACAGTTTCTAAACCAACTGAAACACGAACTAATCCATCTGTTATACTAACTGCCAGACGTTCTTCTACTGTCAATTTACTATGGGTAGTTGAAGCAGGATGCGTAACAATAGTTCTTGTATCACCGAGATTAGCAGAAAGTGAACATAATTTTATTTTGTTTAAAAAAGCCCTTCCGGCTTCAATTCCGCCTTTTACTTCAAAAGCAACTACATTACCTCCTAACTTCATTTGCTTTTTGGCTACTTCGTATTGTGGATGTGATTTCAAGAAAGGATATTTCACAGAAAGTACATTGGGGTTGTTTTGTAAAAATTCAGCAACTTTTAATGCATTTTCACAATGCTTTTCTACACGAACAGCCAATGTTTCAAGGCTTTTGGACAGCACCCAGGCATTAAATGGTGATAATGCCGGTCCGGTATTTCTGGAAAATAAATAAATTTCTCTTATTAAGTCGGCCTTTCCAACAGTTATTCCTCCTAAAACGCGTCCTTGACCATCGATTAATTTGGTTGCTGAGTGAATTACCAGATCGGCGCCAAAATGAATTGGTTTTTGAAGATAAGGAGTTGCGAAACAATTGTCAATAACCAAAATCAAATTGTGTTTTTTGGCAAGAGTTGACAAGACTTCGAGATCAATAATATCTACTGCCGGGTTGGTTGGAGATTCGGCATATAAAATTTTGGTGTTTGGCTGGATAAAACTTTCTATGGTTTCCGGTTTATTGACATCAAAATAAGAAGTTGTTATATTCCATTTGGGGAAGTATTTGGTAAAAAGAGTATGTGTCGAACCAAAAACGCTACCGGCAGAAACGATATGATCGCCTGAATTGAGTAATGCTGCAAAAGTTGAATAAACGGCTGCCATTCCCGTTGCAAATGCAAAACCATCATCTGCTCCTTCCATTTGACAAATTTTTTGCACCAACTCGCCAGTATTTGGATTAGAAAATCGACTGTAAATATTACGTTCTTTTTCTTCAGCAAAAGAAGCGCGCATATCTTCTGCATCTTCAAAAACAAAACTTGAAGTAAGATAGAGTGGTACGGAATGTTCAAGATATTGAGTTCTTTCCAGTTGGTTTCTAATGGCATTGGTTTCAAATCCGAATTCATATTCACTCATATGGCAATGTTATTTAGTATTACTTTATAATTAATTGTTGCGGTGGGCTCTATTGTTTTGGAAACGGAACAGTATTTATCGAAAGATAATTGAGCTGCCTTTAATGCTTTTTCGGGTAGAATATTCCCTTCCAAATGGATTATGAGATTAATTTCTTTAAACGGTTTTGCCTCCTCAATTTGAACCCTTATTCCTTCAACTTCTGTTTTATAAGAAGTAACTTCTTGTCTTTGTTTTTTGAGAATAGAAATGATATCTATAGCGTTGCATCCGGCCAAAGCCACCAATAATAATTCCATTGGGCTTGCTGCCAGATTACTCCCTCCAAATTCGGCGCGACTGTCTAATTCTACGCTATGTCCTCGTTCATTTTTAGCTTGAAAATGATAGGCATCGTTGATTCGATTTAAAGTTATTTTCATAAACTGATTTAATTTTTTTCTGACAATCGTAAAATATCTCCAAAAACACCTCTGGCCGTAACGGCAGAACCGGCACCTGCCCCTTGAATTACAATAGGTCTATCGCCATAAGATTCTGTGTAAATTTCAAAAAAAGAATCAGAGCCTTTGAGACCACCCAAAGTTGAATCGGCTGGTACAGAAACTAGTTTGACTTCTAAAACTCCTTTATCTTTTTGTAAATCTCCGGATAATTCACCAATATATCTCAAAACATGATTTGGCTTTTGGTCATTTTTTATAGCGGCATATACCGAATCTAACTCAGTAATTCTACTAATAAAACTTTCCTTATCGCCACCTCTTAAGTTTTCAGGAATTAAATTTTGAATGCTAATTTCCTCGAATTCATTCTGTAGATCTAACTCTCTAGCCAAGATCAGTAATTTTCTTGCTACGTCATTCCCGCATAAATCTTCTCTTGGATCCGGTTCGGTATATCCTTTTTCAATAGCTTCTTTTAAAACTTCACTAAAAAGTGCCTCTTTGGAAGAAAACGTATTAAACAGATAACTTAATGTTCCGGAAAAAACACCTTTTATTTTGGTGATATTTTCACCTGAATGATGTAATAATTTTATGGTGTCAATTAATGGCAATCCGGCACCGACATTGGTTTCATACAAATAATTTTTTTGATGCACAGCCAATGCAGCTCTTACTTCCTTATAAAAATCATAACTCAGTGTATTGGCGACTTTATTGGAAGAAATTAAATCAAAACTGTTTTCTATTAACGGAATATAATTTTCGACAAATGAGCTGCTAGCTGTGTTATCAATTGCTATTAAATTTTCTAGGTGATTTGCATTGGCAAAAGCAATAACATCATCAATGGTATATGAAATTCCTGTTTTTTGTATTTCATTTTTCCAATTTTGATTTAAGCCATTCTTATTAAAGAGTATTTTTTTAGAATTGGCAATAGCAAAAACATTTAGTTTGATATCTTTTCGTTTTTCGATAGAATCAGCGGAAGTTAATATCTGATTGATTAATGTTCCGCCAACCAATCCGTGTCCAAAAATAGCAATATTTATTTTCTTTGAAACACCAAAAATTTCTCCGTGAATTACGTTTAAAGCTTTGTGTAGGTCATTTTTTTTCACCACCAAACTCACGTTTTTTCCGGTAACCGTATTGTTGAAAAGAATCGGTATAATTTTGTTTTTGATTAAAACTGTGTAAGGTTTGTAAAATGTACTTAAATCTTGACCAATTATAGAAATTACAGCAACGTTATCATTGACAGAAATTTTATTAACATCCTTTGAATAAAAATCATTTTCAAATTCTTTTTCCAATTCGATCATCGCTTTTGTTGCTTTATCTGCGGCTACAACAAGACCAATACCTCTTTCTGAAGAACCTTGAGAAATTATACTCACACTTATATCATGATCGCCCATTACTTTAAAAATACGGGCGTCAACACCTGTTTTTCCTAACAATCCTCTTCCTTCAAGGTTAACCAATGCTACGTTTTCTAGTACCGAAAGTGTTTTTATTCCTACTGATTCAACAGTAGAAGTTATTAATGTTCCTTTATTTTCATGATTAAAAGTATTTAAAATACGCAGCGGAATATTTTTTTCCAATAATGGAATAATAGTCTTCGCATGAAGAATAGTTGCCCCAAAATTGGCTAATTCATTGGCTTCATTATAGGATAAGAAATCAATTTTTTTTGCGTCCGGAACTAAATCAGGATTTGCAGTATAAATTCCATCAACATGTGTGAAATTTTGAAGTTCGGCAGCATTAAGATAATTGGCCAACAAAGAAGCGGTATAATTGCTTCCGTTTCTTCCTAAAGTAGTAGCTTCATTTTTGATGTTAGAACCTATAAATCCAGTAACGATATTAACAGTCGAACCATTATTTTGTTTAAAATAGGCAATTACGTTTTTCTTGGAAAGTTGTTCTAATGGTTGCGCATCACCAAACTTGGAGTCTGTTTTTATCAATTCTCTTGTGTCTGTAAAACGAGCCTTTATACCTTTTTCAATTAAAACTGCTGAAAGTAATTTAGCCGAAAGCAATTCTCCCTGAGCCAGTATTTGATCTTTGATTTTTTCGCTATAATCTCCAATTAAACTAACGCCTTCAAAAAGCTTGTCTAATTTTTCAAATTCCTCCGACAAATCAACATTGGTATAATTACCTTGCTGATACAATTTAAAACTTTCTAATAATGGCTTATAATTTCCATTTTTGGCAGCAATAGTTAAAATATCTTCTAATTCATCTGTTGCATTTCCGCGGGCAGAAACCACCACTGCGATATTTTCTCCTTTGTTCTTTTTATCAATAATAATATCTAAAACTTTATTTATTCCTTCACCATTTGATAATGATTTACCCCCAAATTTCAATACTTTCATTTGTTTATCCTTTTTGTTTTTAAAAACGACTTCTAATAAATTTTCTAATTGTTCATATTCTATTAAAAAAGCATCGTGACCATGTTGTGATTCAATTTCGCTGTAGAATACATTATTTTTAAATTTTTTAATTTCTTCGTAGGTTTCTTTATTTTCACTTGCTGTAAAAAACAAATCAGAGTTGATTCCTATAATGTAAATATTAGCTTCTACTTCGGAAATTATAGCTTCAAAAGATTCTCTATTTCTAGTAATATCAATCGTTTTGAGTAACTGATTCATCATTTTGTAAGCTGAAAGCTGAAATCGTTGTTGTAATTTTACACCGTGATGGCTTAACCAACTTTCGACTTTAAAAGTATCTAAATGTTCATTGGTGTTACGCTGAAATTTTTCTTTAATAGATTCAGGAGTACGATAACACAGCATGGCATGAATTCTTGCGTCTTCTATGGGTTTTCGAGAATTATTAAGGATTTGTTCTTGTACATAACAGTTGGCTATTAACCAATCTGTTGATTTCCAATCGGTAGCAATAGGAATTAGATTCAGAGTTAATTTTGGTTCTAATGCTACCATTTCCCATGCAATTCCTCCGCCTACAGAACCTCCAATTAAAGCAAATAATTGTTTAATTTTTAAAGCTTTAATCCCTTCAATAAAAATCCTAGCGATATCTCTAGTAGTAAAATCTAGATAATTTTTTATTGTTCTGGTATCATAACCGTTTCCCGGCACATTAAAAGATATAACCGTGTATTTTAGAATATCAATAGTTTTATCTTCTCCAATTAAATCATTCCACCAACCATTTTCCCCAACAACATTTGAATTCCCCGTCAAAGCATGATTAACCATAACTATTGGTGCCGAATTTAATTCGAGACCAAAAAGTTGATAGCTTAAATAAATAACAGGATAATTTACACCACTTTCGGTAGTGAAATTTTGTAAAATGATTGTGTTTAACATATTTTCCAATTTAAATCTTAATGATTTGTGCCTGGAAATATCATATAGAAAGTTTTGAAAAAACTAGCTTTTTGTGTTATCTTCTCTCAATTCTGAGATAGAATTTAGCACCTTCTACGGGTTGTAGGGTTGCTAAGCTTTCATAGGGTCTATTCCCTCCAGCTTTCTTTATAACATTCCAAAAAAATTTATGAACTTAAAGGCGCAAAATAACTACTTGTTTATTAAAAACGCAAATTTTAAACCAATTGATTTTTATTAATAATTTCAAAAATCGCGTTTAAATCAGCTTTCAAATCCTTAATGTCTTCTAATTCAACAAACGAATTATCTCTTTTGTGACATTTTACAAAAGTTTTAATATCATTCGAAAACTAAAAACAATTACTAAGGCTGCAACCAGCAACAAAGCTGTTTTTTGAGGCAATTTCCCGACAAGTTTTGCCGCGATTGGAGCCGCTATACTTCCACCAATGATAAGGCCTAGAATAACATACCAATGGCTTACACCCAAAGAATAAAAAAACGTTATTGCTGCTGCCAGTGTTACGAAAAACTCTGCTAAGCTCACAGTGCCAATAACATATCTGGATTTTCTTCCTTTGGACAATAAGGTTGACGTTACAATTGGTCCCCAACCTCCGCCACCAAAGGCATCTAAAAAACCTCCTGAAAATCCAAGTACTCCGGTATGTTTAATTTTCTTTTTTTTGTTTACTTTTCTAAAAGCTAAAATGATTAATCGGATACCTATAATCATGGTATATATTGACAAAACCGTATAAGCTATAGACGCGTATTTGTTTCCTAAATAAATAAGTAAAACAGCACCACTAATAGCCCCAATTACACCAGGAATAGCCAACCAATACAATAATTTTTTATTTACGTTTCCAAACTTGTAATGGGAATAACCACTAATTCCACTCGAAAACATTTCAGCCGTATGAATACTTCCGCTAATGGCCGGCAAATTAATTCCCAGAAGCATCATGCTGGTAGCACATGTAACTCCGTAACCTAAACCTACAGCGCCATCTACTAATTGGGCCAAAAAACCTATGAGCAACATTCCGTAAAACTCATTTGGAATGGAACTTATACTAAACTTTAAATCAGCAATTGTTATAAATGTTGATAGCCCATAGCCTGTAAAAAGCATTAAAAAGGAAAGAGTTAAAACAAAGACTAATTGTTTAAATTTTTTGCTTTCTTTAATCTTTGGTTTTGCATTAAAGTTTTCTGTAATCTTATTTAAGTCGGCTAACTTTTCTGCGAAATTTCCTTTGTGATTATTTCTAAAATCATTTAACACGGTCAAATTATTTTCAATATTATCCGGAATAACTTCGGTAAAATATTCCCGCATACGCCTGGCTAAAATGGGTGATTTTCCATTGGTAGAAATCGCAATTTTTAAACTTCCCTTGTTTACAATGGAACCTAAATAAAAATCACACAAAGCCGGTTGATCGGCGGCATTAACTTTAATCCCTTTTGATTTTGCTAATTCACGAACAGCCAAATTCACTTCGGGTTTATCGGTAGCAATAATGACATAATCTTTACCAATTAAGTCTTCTTCATCAAATGCTCTTTCTATTGTTGTTACATTACTATATTGTTTAATAATTTCTTTTAGATTAGCATGAAAATACGTTGCGACAATTGTAATTCTAATTTGAGGATTTTGTTTAAGCAATGTTTCTGCTTTTTCCAAACCAACATTACCACCGCCAACAATTAGAAAGTGTGCCGTTTCTGTTTTTAAGAAAACCGGAAATAAGGTGTTTGTACTCTCCATTTATTAATCAATGTTTTGAAATATTGTTACTCTTAAAATGTTTCTGTTAAAAAATTCAACCCCAGATGGTTGTTGTTGAAAAGAATTTAAATAACCCGTCTCAACTGAAAATTTATTTGAAATTTTATAGTTTAAAGCAAAATAAATCCTGTTTTGGTCAAATGTGTTTTGAACAATTTTACTACCTGCATTTATCATAATTTCATCTTGAATTTTCACAAACACTAATTCTTTTGATGCATTCTTGTTTTTAATTATTGGAAAAGTCCATCCTAAAAGATATCTCAATCTGAAATTGTTAAAATAATAGCCATCCGAAAGCGCTCCGTCATTTGTGTTTTGATATAATCGTGCTTCAACTCTGTAACGACTATTCAAAATACCAAATCCTATCTTTTGCGTATTATTAAATTCTACATGTGGTCTTAATTCAGGTACAGTTAATGGATTTGTTTTACATGGGTCATTTAATTTTCTCATAAATAAACTTCCTCCAAATCCGAAATCCCAGTTATTATTAATAACTCTTTTAAAATTTGCTCTTATTGACCATAAATGTTGAGCTGTTGGGTTAATAAAATGTCTTTCACTAGCATCTGTAAATAATTGCCAATTGCTATTTAATTTCCAATTAATATTGTAGGTATACCATACTAATTGCTGATTTTTAACTTCTTTTTCACTTTGTGATAAAACAGTTGTTGCAACAACTAAAAAAAAAATTATATAAATTCTACTCACATTATTTAATTTACAATTGTTCTAAAAGCAAAATCTCCAAAAGTTTCATCAGCTATTTTATTGGTAACATAATTTGAAAACAAGCTATCTACTTCTTCTAAAATTTGCGCTTCGGTTTGTTTCTCTTTATAAAGTTTATTTAATCTTTCACCGTAACGGTCACCACCTAACATAAAATTGTATTGTCCCGGACCGGTACCAACAAAACCTAATTCAGACACATAAGGTCGACCGCAACCGTTTGGACAACCTGTCATTCGGATTGAAATTTCATCTTGAGTTAATCCGTATTTTTCTAATATCGGTTCTATTTTAGTCACCAATTCAGGCAAGTAGCGTTGGGCTTCTGCCAATGCCAAAGGACAGGTTGGTAATGCCACACAAGCCATAGAACTTTTGCGAAGCGCACTTACCTGTTTTTCAATATTGTGTAATTGCAATAAGGCTTCAATTTTGGGCTTATTCTCGTTGCTTATTTCACCCAAAATCAGGTTTTGATTCCCCGAAAAAATGAAATTGGAAATGTTGAGTTGGGCCACTTCATATAAGAATTGCTTTTGATAAGGCTTTACCACTCCGTGTTCTACAAACAAAGTATAAAACCAACTGCCTTGGTGGTTTTGTTCCCAACCAAATCGGTCATTTCTTTCGGTAAATTGAAAAGGTTGTTCAGGTAAAAATTTAAAACCTACTCTACTTTCCAATTCCTTTTTGAAACCTTCAACAGTTAGTTTATCAACCGTATATTTCAATCGAGATAATTTTCTGTCGACACGATTTCCAAAATCACGTTGCACGGTTAAAATTTCGTAAACTGCTTTTAAAGTTTTTTCTTCGGTATCGGTAAAACCAATAATGCTTCCCAATCGTGAGTATGTGTTTGCATTCCCGTGTGTCGTTGCTAATCCGCCACCTATGGCAATGTTGAAACCTTTTAATTCATTATTTTCAACAATGGCAATTAATCCTATATCATTGGTAAAAACATCAACATCGTTACTTGGTGGTATGGCAATCGCAATTTTGAACTTTCTTGGCAAATAACGATCTTCATACAAAGGATCGGCTTCGGCAGAGCGTTCGTATATTTTTTCACCATCAATAAAAACTTCATAATACGATTGTGTTTTTGGCAGTAATAAGGTTGAAATTTTATCCGCATATTCATGTATTTGTTGATGAAGCGGTGAAATTTGAGGATGAGAACTAACAATCACATTCCTATTAACATCACCACAAGCTGCAATGGAATCCAACTTGGCGGTATTAAATGCCTGAATAGTTGGGCGTAATTGGTGTTTTAACAAGCCATGCAATTGAACGGTTTGACGTGTAGTAATCTTTAACGTACCTGTTCCAAATTGTTCTGAAATTTCATGTGTTGCAATCCATTGATTGGCATTGATTACACCACCTGGAATTCGCAATCGAATCATGAATGAATATAACTTGTCTAGTTTTTTGGCAGCGCGTTCAGCTCTTCTGTCACGATCATCCTGCACATACATTCCGTGAAACTTCACTAGTGTTTCATCATCCGGACGCACATTTCCTGTATGATTATCAAGATCGATACTTTCTTTTAAAGTTCCTCTTAGCCCATCGCTTTTGGTCTTTATTGCTTCTATTGGAGATAATTTTTCGCTCATTTTTATAATTTTTATGCCACGTAATTAATACACGTCTTTTTGATATTTCCCTTTATTTTCTAATTCTTCTAAAACTAAACCAGCTGCCTCAATTGTGATGTTTCGTTCAGAGGCAATTACTTCTAGTATGGTTTGCTCTACATCTTGGCTCATTGGATTTTTTTGACCACAGACATATATACTTGCTCCGTTTTCTATCCAGGCATTGAATTCTTTTGCTTTTTCTCTAATTCTGTCCTGTACATAAATTTTACGTTCCTGATCTCTGGAAAAAGCCGTATCAAGTTTTGTCAGTACACCAGTGGTTATCCATTCCTGAATTTCGGTTTGATAATAAAAATCTAGGACAAAGTGTTGTTCCCCAAAGAACAACCAGTTTTTCCCTTCGGCACCTATTGCATCTCGCTGAGCTAGAAAACTTCTAAATGGGGCAATTCCGGTTCCCGGTCCGATCATTATTAAATCGGTATCCTCAGATGGTAATCGGAAATTTTGATTTTTATGGATGTAAAACTCCAATTCAGTATCTAAAGGAAAATCCGCTAAATATTGAGAAGCCAATCCTGATTTTAGTTCATCGCCTACTTTAAATCTATTGAGATTTACCGTTAAATGAACTTGACCATCATGTGCTTCTGACGAAGAAGAAATAGAATATAATCTTGGGGCAATAGGGTGAAGCAAAGCTACTATTGCTTCTAATTTTACTTTTTTAGGTTGGTATTTAGTAATAACATCTAATAAGTCCGTTTTATCTTCATCAATAGTAATGTCCAATACTTTGGATAACGCATCTAAAGACTTTTTAGATAATCCTTTAATATTTTTATCGCTAAGAATTGAATAATTATCCTCATCAAAAAAGTCAGCGATGGCTTTTATTTCGGATTCTTTATTTTTTGGAAAAACTCCCAAAGCATCACCTGGTTCATAGGCAATTACATCATCTGATTCTATTTCGATATGATAAGTTTCTTTGTTGGAACCTTTATCGTTCAGAACTACTTTATGGCTAATTCTTCCTGTGTAATTTTTTTTGGTTGAAGCTGTTGCGGTAGTTTTTGAAACCACTTCAGAACTTCCTTGGTTTTGAAATACTTTTTGCAAATCGGATTCCCAAAGTGATACCGTTTCTGCAAAATCAACATCAGCTTTTACTAAAGGAAGTAATCGTTGCGCTCCTTTTTCTGCTAATACTTCGTCTAACAAAACTCCGGCATTACAAAATAAAGGATAGGAAGTATCTCCTAAACCTAAAACAGCATAGGAAACCTTATTTAAGTTTACATCAGCTGCTTTTAAATTTTCATAAAAAGCAACGGCATTCTGAGGAAATTCGCCTTCACCCTGAGTACTCATTACGAATAATACAAGTGTTTCCTTCTCTAGTTTAGAAGCATCAAACTGAAAAACATCAACTGATTTTGCCTGAATTTTATTTTTCTTAAAATTGGCTAATAGTTGCGACGCTACTTTTTTAGAATTTCCCGTTTCCGTTCCATAAATGATTAACGGTTTTACAGAAACCGCTTGTGATTCTACAATTGTAGGGTTTGATGTTGCAATTAGATTTTGATCTAAAAAACCAGTCAAATAGCCTTTGGTCCAAATAATTTCTTCTTTGGATGCGTTTTGCACTAATTGTTGTAATAATGATAGTTTAGTTTCAGATAGCATCTTGGTAAATATTTTTATGATTATCGAAATAAGATTCAAAGTTGTTACTCTCGGTAAACCAAGAATAGTCATGGTGCAAATTCACCACTTTACCAATTATCAATAACGTTGGCACGTAATCAAAATTTGGTAATTGTGACGTTTTTAAATCCTCAAAAGAAAAAACTTGTGTCTTTTGATTTGGCGTTGTTGCTTGTTGGACTACTGCGATACCTTTACTGGTATCAATTCCATTATCTAGAAGTTTTTTTGTCAAAGTTTCTAATCGTTGACCGCTCATGTAAAAAACCAAAGTATCCTCTGTAGTTGACCAATCTAGCCATTGTTGATTCGTAATATTATTCAAATCATATAATGTCAAAAAACGAACACCTCTTGAATGGTCTCTGGCTGTTAAGGGAATACCTGTATAAGCGGCAGCACCAAACGCGGCGGAAATTCCGGGGATTATTTCATAAGGGATATTATTGCTTTTTACAGCATTCAATTCGTCTAAAATATTGGAAAACAAAGAAGCATCACCGCCTTTTAATCGAAGTACTAATTTTCCTTGCAAAGCAAATTCAACAATTAAATTATTTATTTCCTGTTGCGGCGTCCAAACTCCCTTACTACATTGTTTGCCTACATAAATTACCTCAGCATTTTTACGAGCATATTCTTCAATTAATACCGGCGAAACCAATCTGTCGGTTAAAACCACATCGGCTGTTTGTAAATATTTTAAAGCTTTTAAACTAATTAAATCCGGATCTCCCGGTCCGGCACCAGCTAAAATCACTTTCCCTTTTTTGACAATTTGTATCATTTATATTTTTTTAAATAAAGATGAATTTTATTCGATGGACGCCTTCTAATTAGAACAAACCTTCGATTGATAAATAACGTTCTCCTGTATCGTAATTGAATGTTAGAATAATTGCGTCATCCGGCAAGGAACTTACTTTTTTTGCCACCGCAGCAAGGGAAGCTCCAGTAGAAATTCCTACTAAAACACCTTCTTGTTTTGCGCTATTTCTAGTAAACTCAAAAGCTTCCTCTTTAGAGACTTGAATTACTTCATCAATAAGATTTCCGTGATAATTATCGGGTATAAATCCTGCTCCAATTCCTTGTATCGGATGTGGAGATGGAGAACCTCCGCTTAATACAGGAGATAATTCCGGTTCAACAGCAATTACTTTTACATTTGGAAATTTTGCTTTTACAACAGCCGCAACACCTGAAATATGACCACCAGTTCCAACACCTGTAATGATATAATCCAATCCATCCGGGAAATCAGCTAAGATTTCTAGCGCAGTTGTTTTTTGATGTATTGCTACATTAGCTGGGTTTGAAAATTGCGATGGTGACCAAGCATTTGGTGTTTGGCTAACCAATTCTGCAGCTCTTTCAATAGCCCCTTTCATCCCTTTTTCGCGAGGTGTTAAATCGAAAGTAGCGCCGTAAATTTCCATTAATTTTCTACGTTCAACACTCATGGATTCGGGCATTACCAAAATTACTTTGTATCCTTTTACGGCGGCAACTAATGCTAATCCAATGCCCGTATTTCCGGAAGTTGGTTCTATAATAACGCTATCTGGTTTTAATAATCCTTTTGCTTCTGCATCTTCTATCATTGCCAATGCAATTCTATCTTTTATGCTGTTTCCTGGATTGTTACGTTCTAACTTAATGAACACCTTTTTATTGGGTCCAAACAGTTTATTGATTTTTACAACTGGTGTATTACCAATAGTTTCTAAAATTGTATTTGCTTTCATCTTTTTACGGTTAAATGTTTATATGCTGAAATCTAAAATTTCGTTATTTTCTATTTTGGTTTTAACAATGATTTCACTTTTATGATACACTAGTGATTGAGCGGGAATTGTTTCAGTAATCCATACATTTCCACCAATAATTGCTCCTTTACCAATGGTTGTATTTCCTCCTAAAATGGTAGCATTGGCATAAATGATTACGTCATCTTCAATGGTTGGATGTCTTTTTTCATTTGCTTTGTCTTTGCTCACACTTAAAGCACCTAAGGTTACACCTTGATAGATTTTTACATTTTTCCCAATTTTTGCAGTTTCACCAATAACAACTCCGGTACCATGATCAATAAAAAATTGTTTGCCTATAGTTGCCGCCGGATGGATATCGATACCTGTTTTACTATGTGCATATTCAGAAAGGATTCTGGGTAAAACTGGGATTTTGAACTCCCATAGTTTATTAGCTATTCGGTAAACGAAAATGGCAAAAAAACCCGGATACGATAAAAGTATCTCGCTTCTTGATTTTGCAGCAGGGTCGAAATTCAATATGGCTTGCAAGTCGGAAGCTAAATCAGTATGGATTTCTAACAAACTATTAAAAAAATCATTAACTAAACCTTTTTCACCAACTTGTGCTTGAGACAAAATCAATTCGAAATCAGTTTTCAATTGGGTTTCTTTTTGAAGAAATAAATCAAAATCTACACATTCTTCTTTAGTGCAAAACAACCATGCAAATAATTGTTCTAACCAATTTTCGGCTTTTATTTTGTCAACAAAATTCCTTTCTTCTAAAAGATTTTTTTGAAACAAAATGATGCTATTGTTATTGGTTTGGCTCATACTACTAATTATTTAAAAACATTAATGCTCCAACGGTATTGAATGTAGTTTCATCTATCAAAATGGCATTTCCTGATTTTGGATTTTTATCGAAAGAATCGTAAAACAAGGGTTGATTGGTTTTTAACGTAATTTGAGCGATGTCGTTTAAGTTTATTTCGTTGGCCTCTGTGAATTGCCATTCGTTGATATTCCATTTTTGGTTAACAGATTGCACTTTTACACGGACATTTTTGAAACGATGTTGTAGTAAATAGGTTTTTCCTAATTGAAGTTGTGATGTGTCTAACCAAGATATCCAACTGTTAATCTGATTAGATTGTATTGGTAATTGATTGGATAAATACACCGAATCTCCGCGACTAATATCTATATTGTTTTCAAAATGCAATACAACATTATCTCCCGCTTTTGCTATTTCAATAGCTTCTAAATTGCGCTCAATTTTTACAATAGTCGTTGTAATTTTGGCCGGTAATATGGTAACCACATCGCCAACTTTATAGCTTCCGCTAAGAACCAATCCGGCATAACCTCGATAATCATGATTTTCTTCATCTTTTGGACGAATTACCCATTGTACTTGAAAACGGGAATCTAAATTGATTGTAGTGTCGGTTTCAATAGATTCTAAAGTTTCTAATAATGCTTTACCATTATACCAAGAAGTATTTTCGGAAAGGGTAACAATATTGTCGCCAACTAAAGCACTAAGCGGAATGTATTTTATCTCGTTATAGTTCAACTCTGATTTTAATTTTTCAAAGTCATTTTGAATTTGATTGAAAATAGCTTCAGAATAGTTAACCAAATCAATTTTATTAATAGCAATAATTGCTTTTTTGATTCCCATTAGTGAACCAATACTGGCATGACGTTTTGTTTGCTCGGTAATTCCTTTTCGAGCATCGACAAGAATAATAATCAAATCAGAATTGGAAGCTCCTGTAATCATGTTTCGGGTATATTGCTCATGACCCGGTGCGTCTGCAATGATGAATTTTCTTTTTTTGGTAGAAAAATATTTATAGGCTACATCAATCGTAATTCCCTGTTCTCGTTCAGCCCGAAGTCCGTCTGTAATTAAAGACAAATCAATATCAACCCCTTCCTGTTTGGTTTGTTTTTGTAAAACTCCTAATTGATCGGTGTGAATACTATCAGAATCATATAAAAGTCTTCCGATTAAGGTGCTTTTTCCGTCGTCAACATTTCCTGCTGTTATAAATCGTAATGTGTTCATTTTACTTTATTGTTTATGAAAAAATTAAAAGTATCCTTGTTTTTTTCGGTCTTCCATTGCAGCCTCTGACAACTGATCATCTAAACGCGTTTGTCCTCTTTCGCTAATTCTGGTTTGAATAATATCATCAATAATATCTTGAATAGAATTTGCGTTTGATGGAACCGCTGCTGTACAGGTCATATCACCAACCGTTCTGTATCGAACGCGTTCAACAACAACTTTATCGCCTTGAAGCGGTTGGATAAATTGAGACGTAGCTACCAATTTATCCTGGTGAACGATGCATTCCCGGTCATGAGCGAAATACAAATTAGGCAGTTCGATGTCATACTTTTGAATGTAATTCCAAACATCAAGTTCAGTCCAATTACTAATTGGAAACACACGTACATTATGCCCTTTTTGTACTTTTCCATTTAAGATATCCCATAATTCAGGGCGTTGTAACTTTGGATCCCATTGCCCAAAATCATCTCTAACAGAAAAAATACGCTCTTTGGCTCTTGCTTTTTCTTCGTCTCTTCTGGCGCCACCAATACAAGCATCAAATTCATTTTCTTCAATGGCATCTAAAAGTGCATAGGTTTGTAATGCATTTCTGGAAGGAAAACGACCAGCGGTTTCTTTAAGATTGTATTTTTTGATACTATCTTCTACTGAAGCAACAATTAATTTTTCGCCAATTTTATTTGCCAAATAATCTCTAAATTCAATGGCTTCAGGAAAATTATGACCCGTATCAATATGTACTAATGGGAAAGGGAACTTCCCAGGTCGAAATGCTTTTAAAGCTAAATGCACCAAGACAATTGAATCTTTTCCTCCGGAGAACAACAAAGCTGGTTTTTCAAATTGAGCCGCTGTTTCTCTAAGAATATAGATTGCTTCGTTTTCCAGTTGTTCTAAATAATGATTTGAATTTGACATTTCTTCTTCTTTTTCTATTTCTAAATTATCTGTGTAAACCACATTCTTTTTTTGATTGATCTTCCCACCACCATCTACCGGCTCTGAAATCTTCTCCTTCTTTTAAAGCTCTTGTGCAGGGTGCGCAACCTATACTCACAAAATTGCTGTCATGTAGCGTGTTATAAGGAACTCCATGTTTTTTTAAATAGTCTACAACCTCAGCTGTTGTCCAATTTAATAACGGATTGTATTTATACAGTTGCCGCTCTTCATCCCATTCGATTTTTTGAATTGAATTTCTGTTTTCAGATTGCTCTGCTCTTAAACCCGTAATCCATATTTTTGCCCCTTGAAGGGCGCGATTTAATGGTTCTACTTTTCTAATAAAGCAACATTCTTTTCTTAATGCAACCGAATTGTAAAATGCATTGATACTGTTGCTATTAACATATTCTTCAACTTTGTTATTATTTGGATAATAAGCTTTAATTGTTGCCTTATACTGTAATAATGTTTTGTCCCAAACAGCATATGTTTCCGGAAATAATCTCCCCGTATCTAAAGTAAAAACAGCTATGTTAGTAATGTTTTGAGAAAAAATGGCATGTGAAATTACTTGATCTTCAATCCCGAAACTGGTAGAAAAAACGATGCCTTCAGGAAAATTTTTACTGATTTCAAGTATGCTATCATTAATGTTCTCTGATTTGTTTACTATTTCCTTTATTCTGTTTTCCATTTTTTTGTATGTACTACTTTTTACTAAACTAGTTGGTCAAATTTGCCAGTTCAAATGTTGGATTATACTAATTTTGATACTGAAAGTGCTACGAAGGCTTCTTTTAAATCCGCTTTCAAGTCGTCGATATTTTCTAAACCAACGGACAAACGGATCAAGTCTTTAGTCACTCCGGTTGCTTCTTGTTCTCTGTCTGACAATTGTTGGTGTGTGGTGCTGGCCGGATGGATGATTAACGATTTAGTATCACCTATGTTGGCTAACAAAGAGAACAATTTAGTCTCATCGGCTACTTTTTTCGCTGCTTCGAATCCACCTTTTAGACCGAAGGTTATGATGCCGCTTTTGCCTTCCGGTAAATATTCATCGGCTAAAGCTTTGTATTTTGAAGTTTCTAATCCCGGATAGTTTACCCAAGCTACTTCATCTTGTGTTTGCAGCCATTGGGCTAAAGCCAAAGCATTTTCGCTGTGTTTTTTAATTCTGATTTCTAAAGTTTCTAAGCCTTGAATCGTTTGGAAGGCGTTGAACGGACTTAATGCTGCCCCAAAATCGCGTAATCCTTCGATTCTCACTTTGGCGATAAATGACGCTGCACCTAAGGCTTCGTAATATTTCAATCCGTGATATCCTGCTGATGGTTCAGTGAATTCAGGGAATTTGCCATTGCTCCAGTCGAAATTTCCGGCGTCGATGATTACACCGCCGAGTGACGTTCCGTTTCCGGTGATGTATTTGGTTAACGAGTGAATTACGATATCTGCGCCGTGTTGAATTGGGTTTAACAAATAAGGTGTTGCGACAGTATTGTCTACGATGAAAGGCACTTTGAAGGCTTTGGCTTCTTTGGAAATGGCTTTCAAATCGAGCACGTCAAGTTTTGGGTTACCTAAGCTTTCTGCGAAAAACGCTCTGGTGTTTTCTTGGGCCGCTTTGGTAAAGTTTTCAGGATTTGACGGGTCAACAAAAGTCGTTGTGATGCCTAGTCTTGGTAAGGTTACGCTCAACAAGTTGTAAGTGCCGCCGTAAAGACTGTTGGAAGCTACGATGTGGTCACCGGCTTTCAGCAAAACCAACAAACTGGTCGCGATAGCAGAAGTTCCGGAAGCAGTAACTACAGCTCCAATGCCACCTTCCAATGCGGCTAAGCGTTGTTCCAAAATATCATTGGTTGGATTGTTCAAACGGGTGTAGATGAATCCGGCTTCAGCTAAGCCAAACAAGTTGGCGGCGTGGTCTGAATTGTTGAAAACATACGAAGTCGTTTGGTAAATCGGAACGGCTCTGGTTCCTGCGTTTTTAGTAACGTCGTGTCCTGCGTGTAAGGCGTTGGTTGCGAATTTTTGTGTGCTCATGATTTAGAAATTTAATTGTTAGATATATTAATTTTTAGTGTTTACGAATAATTGAGAAATAAAAAAAGTCCTTTTGGATGGCTTACCAAAAGGACTTCAAGAGTATAAATATAAACTTCGATTAAGTCTTCCGCTTTTGGTAACAGGGTATGTTGATACAACAACACATCATCATGTGCATCATACGGTTGGTCATCATCATATTTTTTGCTGTTACTTTCATTGTTTTTCTTTGTTGTGTTCTGATTTTAGTTTAAATAAAAAAACCCCTGCGGTTGTGCAGAGGTTTGATGGATATATTTTAACTTTAAAATTATGCCATAAGCGTCCTCTGCGGAGTTTTCCACATCATGCGACACATATTGCAAATCATTAAATTCATTTTTCGTTGTTATTTGATGAGGCAAACTTCTGAATGTTTTTTTAAACTACCAAACAAAATTTTAAAATTTAACATTTGAAGTTTGCTGATATATATTTAAATACTACGTATTTAGATTTTTGACAGTATCATAAAAAAAATAAAAAAAGACAAATTGTTTTTTGTTTTCGAATTAGTCTTTATACATTTGCAACCGAAAAATGAGAGGAAAAATTTGAACTGATTGCAACCTCGTTAAAAAATGCTAAAGCAGAAACTCTCCTTTAGCTTTTGCAGCAATCCTTTCTTTTTTCAATTGAAATATAATATTAAACTAAAACATAGTTATGGCTTATTTATTTACATCGGAGTCGGTTAGTGAAGGACATCCGGATAAGGTAGCTGACCAAATCAGTGATGCGTTAATTGACAACTTTTTAGCCTTTGATGCAGATTCAAAAGTAGCTTGTGAAACATTGGTTACAACTGGTCAAGTAATCTTGGCGGGTGAAGTAAAATCGACTACTTATTTGGACGTACAACAAATTGCAAGAGAAGTAATTCGCAAAATCGGTTACACGAAAAGCGAATATATGTTTGAAGCTGATTCGTGTGGTGTTTTATCCGCTATACACGAGCAATCTGCCGATATCAATCAAGGGGTTGACAGAGCCAGTAAAGAAGAGCAAGGCGCCGGTGACCAAGGAATGATGTTTGGATATGCGACTAATGAAACCGAGAACTTCATGCCTTTGGCTTTGGATTTGTCTCACGCTTTGTTAATCGAATTGGCTAACATAAGAAGAGAAAATAAAGAAATCACTTATTTACGTCCGGACGCTAAATCGCAAGTAACATTAGAGTATTCTGACGACAACAAGCCGGTAAGAATTGATGCGATAGTAATTTCTACTCAACACGATGATTTCGCGGCTGAAGCAGAAATGTTAGCCAAAATTAAAAGTGATTTGATTTCGATTTTGATTCCGAGAATTAAAGCCAAATACCCTCAATACGCTCATTTGTTCAATGACAATATAACTTACCACATCAACCCTACCGGAAAATTCGTTATTGGCGGACCACACGGAGATACCGGTTTGACAGGTAGAAAAATCATTGTAGATACTTATGGTGGAAAAGGAGCTCACGGTGGTGGTGCATTCTCAGGAAAAGACCCATCAAAAGTAGATCGTTCAGCGGCTTATGCTACGCGTCACATTGCTAAAAACTTAGTAGCAGCAGGATTATGTGATGAAGTTTTAGTACAAGTTTCTTATGCGATTGGAGTGGCTAAACCAACTTCTATCAACGTAGTAACTTATGGTACTTCAAAAGTGAATATGACCGATGGAGAAATCAGTAAAGTAGTTGAAAATGTTTTTGACATGAGACCTTACTTTATTGAGCAACGTTTGAAATTGAGAAACCCAATTTACAGCGAAACTGCTGCTTACGGACATATGGGAAGAACACCTGAAACGGTTACTAAAACTTTCCAATTGCCAAATGGCGCTCCAAAAACAGTAACGGTAGAATTGTTTACTTGGGAGAAATTAGATTTTGTAGACAAGGTAAAAGCGGCTTTCGGATTGTAATATTTGAAATCAACTATCATAAAAAAACCCTAACGCTCTTGATGAAAGTTAGGGTTTTTTATTTTTTAGCCCCGATTGGAACGGCATCCTTTTTATACCTGTAAAGGGATAAAAAGATATAGTGTAAAGCGGGAATAGCTACAAATTATACCTCAAACTGAAAATGATATACCTTGGCTGCACTCTGTACTGGGAATTTCGGGTAGAGAACTGCGAGAAACTATCGTCATTTAACGAAGTGGTGTTTAATATATTCGTAGCGGCAACTTTGTATTCCCATTTGCTGTCTTTGGTTTTTTGATAAGTTAAACTGGCTGAGAGAAAGTCGTATTCCTGATCTACTGTTTTGGCTTTGTTGTAATAGTGGAAAAATTCATATTCGCTCACAAAGGAGAAACTTTTGAGGAAGAAGTAATCCAGTTTTACCGATGGACTATCGGTGTAAAAAGTATCGTTGGGATACTCGTTCAAGGCATAAGAATAGCCCAATTCGATATTAGGAAACTTTTTGAAATTGGTAGACGCACTCAAGCGATAATTCTGGGTAAAACTTTCGGTATCTACTACATTTTCGACAGCATTAATCGGGTTAACTTGGATATTATAGAATTTACTCCAATTGATCGTAGCGCTAAAATTGGCTTTATAATACTTAAGAAACGATCGACCATACCTGGCACTAGCGGATAAAATTTCATCCCCAAAAGGAGAATTGAACGGTGATCCGATTTGATTTACTCCTTGAAATAAAGCCCTTGTTTTAATGGCTTCAGTGGTTCGGGTATAATTCAATGCACCTCCAAAGTTCTCAAAATTGAACATATTAAACTTTTGATAGACCAATGAATGACTTTGAACCACAGAATTTTCTAAGTCGCGGTTTCCGGAAAACAAACTGCTGTAGCTGTTAAAAATAGTACCAACTGCATAGTTATTGATGTTGGTAAAATTGTTGGTGATGCCGAAGTTATACGTTAGCGTTTCCGACTTTTTAATTTGGTAAATCATTTGAAAATCGGGCAACAAACGGTACAGCTCTTGGTTGACTGTTGTGCCTAATTGCTCGTTGGTTAAGTTGAAACGATGCATCGTAACGCCGGGTGTAAAAGTAAATTTACCCGTTAACCATTTGAAATGAAACCCTAAATAAGTGTCGTTGTAGCGGTAGCTGACATCGTTATTGTTTTCGGGTGCGTTTAATTCGTTGACCGTTCCGTTGTCTAAACGTTGGTCGATGGAAGAATTTAAACTTTGGTAAACATGAGAGTTGGCCAAAGTGAAATTCAGATTGGTTTTGGGCGTGAGCACATAGTAATAATCCAAACGGCTGTCGAGTTTATTGGTTTTGATAAAACGACTTTGGGTGATGTCGTTGCGGTTTTGGGTAGTATTGTAACCTATAAATTCAAACGGTTGGAACTCTAAATTGGCGTTGTAAAGCGGATCTTCGTTTTGGTACAAATGTTGGGTTTCGAAAGCAAAAATATGCTTTTCCGTTGGCGTGTAATAGAAACTCAAATTCTGATTGATGTTTACCGGATCTTGTCTTTTAGAAGTAAAAACACTTTCATTGCTATTGGCTCCGGACAAGAAATTCAGCACCTGACGGTTGAGTTCGTTATTTTCCCTTTGGGCTGAAATTCGGTTTAAAATATCGTAATCCAATTGGAAATTAGCATTGGGTTTATAAGTGGCGCTGAACTTGAACAATCCCAAATTATTTTTCTGACTACCAATGTCGTCTCTGATTTCCGAAGAGGCAACATCGGTGGAATTGGGTTGTAAAAAATTGACTGTAGAAGCCGTTTCCGTGTCGACTAAGGTAGAAGTAGCAATAACAAATCCGCTTAAACTCCAGCTTTTCGAAGGATTAAAGGAAAAATTCGTAGCGCCGAAATGCGATTCGATTTCTCTGACGCGATTGTCTTGGAAAAAACTAATCCCAAGGGAATTACTCCCTACATTAATACTGCCGCCGCCTTTGCCCATGATGTTTCGGAAACCGCCGCTGAATCGGAAATAATCCTGAATGGTGAAGGCTTGCTGCCCAACATTATTGCTGTTACCCATAATGTTGATACTGTATTTCGGACTGTAGTAAAAGGCTTTTGGGGCTACTACATATCGATTGTCATCGTGTCCAACACCTATCCCAGCGGTCATGTCGCCAAACCAAAAGTTTTTCTTGCCTTCTTTCAGTTTGATGTTCATGGCGAGGTTGTCTTGGTTGTTTTCGACGCCTTTCATGATTGAATTATCATTGTAGTTGCGCAAGACTTGTACTTTATCAATCGCATCGGCAGGAATATTTTTGACACCCAATTTGGTATCGCCGTCAAAAAAGTCTTTGCCTTCTACCATCAATTTGGTCACCGATTTTCCTTCAACTTTCACTTGACCATCGGCATCTACTTCAACACCGGGTAATTTTTTCAGTACGTCTTCGAGTTTTCTTTCGGTTCCGGATTTGAAGGAATCCGCGTTATACACTATAGTATCGCCTTTGATGGAAACCGGCATTTCGCGAACAATTTCTACGCCTTCTAATTCAATACCACCACTTTCCATTGTGATATTTTGGGTAATGTTTTCGGCTTGAGTGGTTACAACAATTTCTTTATTCTGCATGCCTAAATAACTGAACTTGATGGTGTAAGTTGTATTCGTTTTCAGGTTGAGCAAAAACTTCCCTTTATCGTTGGTAATGGCGTAGGCGTCCATGGCTTTAGTGGCTTGGTTCATGGCCATAACATTAGCCATTTCTAAAGGTGCTTTGGTATTGTCTTGAACGGTGCCTTCGTAGCGAACGGTTTGGGCGAAAGTGTTGGCACTGATTAACAAAAACAGTGCTAATAGCTGTTTCATGAAGTTGGTTTGAAGTAATTGCATTATCTACTCATTCTCATTTGGAATCCACCACGACCATTATTCATTTCGCTCATTTCTTCCATTTTCTTCATGACAATTTCATCATATTCTTTTTGCGATACTTCTTTACCGTTGGTTGGCGCTTTAATTTCGGCTTTTTCTTTAGGATTTAATACCACTTTAGAACACAAAATGGTTGTTTTACCGTCGTTTACTTCTAAGATTAATCCTGGTAATCCCCAATAGCCTTCCGGCCCTTGACTTACAGGGATTTCCGGAGTGTACCAAGCAGTAATGGTAATTTCCTTTGGCAATTCTATTTGATCCATAAAGCTGGTTTTAGTTCCTTCCTTAGCTTCTTCTTTAGCTTTATCATCTTTTTTTTCTTCTTCTTTTTTTGGTCTGAAGTTTCTAAAATCAGTTTTACTTGCCGGAATTACAGCTGTCGCTTTGAAACAATTGTAACCTCCAATTACTCGGGTTTCACCAGTCATTTGCCATTTGTAGGTATTCAAAGAATCTTTAACCAAAAATTCTTTACTCATGAACTCTTTGTCGACTTTATATATTTTCTCTTTAATGTTTTTGTAATAGGTTCCACCGCCGCCCATCATAGAACTCATCATTCTGAAACCGCCGCCGCCTTGACCTGGCGCTTCCAATTTTTCTTCTTCTTTGTAAATGGAAGCCGACTTATCGAAGTTTAAAAAAAAGGTCTTTTCAAACATCTTTTTCATACGCTCTTCTATCATTTTTTGCATCTCGGGAGTGATTTCACGATTGCCTTCAAAACGGGATTTGAAATCGGCTGTGCTGGTTTTAGATTCATAAACCGCCATACCCTGAAAATCTTTTTGGGCATGAGTTGACAAGTATGACAATAGAAAATACGAAGCGAATACTATTTTTTTCATTGGTTATTGTTATTTGATTAATGATTGTGAAAACAAATATGACGAATGAATTTGAAAACTGTTACCAATATTATGTTAAAAAATCAGTTTTATCTTGGGTAAATTAGGCTCAATAAATTATCTTAGCTAGATGATAAAGAAGTTTTTTTTATTGTTTTCAATATTACTGTTTTGCGACAGCTTGGCACAAAACGCAATCTTGAAAACCCAATTACTCCAAACCGAAACTTTGAATGATAAAGTTTTTAAAGGCTTTGACGGCTTGGGTAATCAGTATTTTGTGAAGACCAATGTTTTTATCAAACAAAGCGAAACCGAAGCTTGGGAATATAAAAATGTAGCTTTGGGAAAAATCAGTTCGGTAGATTTTATCAATCCGCTTAAAATTATTTTATTCTACGAAGACTTTAATACTATAATTCTTCTGGACAATCAATTAAATGAAATTCAGAAATTAAATCTCTTTGACATCGACAACACTATTTTTGCCTCTAAAATTGGTATGGCTTCACAAAACCAATTTTGGATTTACAATGCCTTAACCCAACAAATCATGTTGTTCGATTATCTGAAAAACACTTCTAAAAACATCGGAAATCCAATCCAAGAAAACATTAAGTTCACGCAATCCGACTTCAATTATTTTTATTGGGTAGACGAAATCAACAACTGGTATAGTATTGATATTTTTGGAAAAATCACTTTATTAGCCAACATTCCGCCCTTTGAAACCATGCAAATTGTTGACAATCAAACCTTGTTATTCGTGAAAGACAATACACTTTACTGTTTGAGTACTAAAACCCAATCGGTTTTCGAAATTCAAATTGTTGAGAAATCGTTCCCGAATTTTTACTTCAAAGACCAAATTTTAGCTATTTTTACCGACCAACAAATTAAGAAGTATAAAATAAAATTACCATAATGCACATAGCGGTAGCCGGAAACATAGGAGCAGGAAAAACAACATTAACCCGATTTTTAGCCAAACATTATAAATGGGAACCTCATTTTGAAGATGTGGTTGACAATCCGTATTTAGACGATTTTTACCACCAAATGGAGCGCTGGTCGTTCAACCTGCAAATCTATTTCTTGAATTCGCGCTTCCGTCAAGTATTGCAAATTCGTGAAAGCGGCAAAAACATCATTCAGGATCGCACGATTTATGAAGATGCGCACATTTTCGCGCCCAACTTGCACGCCATGGGCTTAATGACCAACCGTGATTTTCAAAATTACTCTGATTTATTTGAATTGATGGAAGGTTTGGTTGGCTCACCTGATTTGTTGATTTATTTGAGAAGCTCGATTCCCAATTTGGTATCGCAAATTCACAAACGCGGTCGCGATTATGAAAACACAATTTCCATTGACTACTTAAGTCGTTTGAACGAGCGCTATGAAGCTTGGATTACCACTTACGACAAAGGAAAACTACTAATCATTGATGTTGACAACGTTGATTTCGTGAACAATCCGGAAGATTTAGGAATGATTATCAATAGAATTGACGCGGAGATCAACGGTTTGTTTTAAAAATAAGAAGCGAATGGCTTGGGCATTTTTGCCATCCATTTTCCCGCCATACGTTATATCTCGTTCCAAAAAACGAGATGCCACTCCTGTCGGGGCTAGTTGGGTTTAGTCTTTTGTAAAGTTTAGCGTTTTTGCACGTCAAACAAGCTTTTAAGCTGAATGGCTTTTACCGGCTGGGTTACTTTGATCACCATTTTCTCCTGGGGTAACAAATCAAAAAAATTATCACTAAAAAAAACTTCTTCCTCCGCGGATAAATAGACATTTTTAGCCAACACATCCGTACTGATTTCATAAGTCAGCTCGTCTATTTTAACCACTTGAATATTGGGCTTGGTTAATTGCAGTTCATTGGGTTTGACAAAATAAAACAAACTTTTTGAGGTTTTACCGCTAGTTGTTTGACAAGTCACCGAAATAACCATTTGATGGCGATTTTTTGCGCTGTAATTCTCTTTAGGAGTTGCCGAAAGTGCCTGATTGGAATTAGCTTCAATATCGAACTCCACTTCGTATCCATCAATATGATTCCCGTTAAAATCCATTACTTCTTCCACCAAAGTAATGTGATGCGGTATCGGTTCGTCGTTGATTACCCTAACTTCATAATTGACCTCATTTTCTACTATATCTACCAATATAGGATTGAAACTCTGCTTTAACTGATACTGTAGCGCTTTCCATCGTCCGTAATAATCTACCGAACTCCAAGAAGTCACAGGCCAGCAATCGTTCAATTGCCAAATCAAGGTTCCCATACAATTGGGTTTTGCCCTGCGATGCGCTTCAATAGCGGTTTTCATGCCTTTGGCTTGGAGTAATTGAGACACATAAATATAGTCTTCAAAATTCTTTGGTACTTGATAATCTCTCGCCATGTACTCGTTGATGGTTTGGTAACCCGTTGGATGTTTTTGGTGGTTTTTTATCGCATCCGAATCAAAGTGAAGTTCGTCACTTTTGGCGAAAGCCTGAAACGTTTTGACATTCGGCAGGCCCTGAAAACCGTATTCGCTCATAAAGC
>NZ_JBILQL010000064.1:0-14112 GCF_044373165.1 Flavobacterium sp. | reverse complement strand
TAAATAATGTTGGTCATTTGGTGAAGTAGTAACATCGTCGCCCGAAAAACAAAAATAAGTTTTGCCTTCGTCTAAATTATGGTTACTGTAAAACGCTGATTGGGTTTGAAGTTTACTCAAATCAAAATGCGACTCAAACTGTGGTGTACCGGTAATAACAATTTGATTTTCCTTGATATGCGGATAATAATACAAGAGTTCATCCTTCATGTGTTGGCTCCAAACAAAATAAAAATCTGTTTCTATAATTTTAGTGCCTTTGGGTAAATTATCCCAGGAGAAAATGAAACATGCCGTTGGTATCCCCAAGTCTTTTGCCGCTAAAAGAGGCGCAACACCTAACATAACACGTTGGTTGGTACAAAAAACAAAAGCCGGTTTTTCAGCCTTCAACGTGGCCAAACTGTCGTGGTATAATTTGGTCTTCCGTTCCAACTTATTTATTTTAGCCCTGATACTTCTCAAACCACGTTTGGAACTGTTTGCCAAGACTAAAAATTGGGTGTAAGCGTTTTTTAAAAACGACTTAAGACTGTTAATTTTAGGTGGGAAATTATAAGATAAGTAAACCTTGTCATTCGATTTTTTAATAAATTGTCGAAGTTCAAGAATTTTCAGTGCATTTTTGTATAAATCGGTCAAAGGATGTGACTTGGCCTTTTCGATTTTGATTTCTTCAAATCCTAAATCAGACAATTCAAAAGGTGTATTGTTCCAAAACACAATCTCATACCCTAAATCCTTTCCTTTGTTGTAAAAATTAGTGAACGCAAAATTGCGTAAACCAATACCATCAGGGAGCAGAATAAAGATTTTATTGTTTTTCATTTTTACCTTTTCAGACTCCAAATATCTTTATTTTAAAAGGAAAAAAAAAGCAAATAGAAAAAAGAGTTACGATAAATCTTTATTAATACCTATGGTTAACTCTCCCGACTCAATATAATGGAAATGGTACCGATCAAGTAGGGCGTAAATAGCTTCTCTGCACTTAAATTCATCGTGAATTTCAATGGCAATACACTTGGTTTTGGTTAAATAAGACACATCAGCATTGGCACCGGTAAAAACTTCTTTTTCAGAACCTTCAATGTCTATTTTGAGTATGTCTATTTGTGCTAATTGATAATTGTCAATCAAATAATTCAACGAAAAAGCCTGTAATTCGGCTGTGTTGTTAGTTTCTTCAACACGAATTGACCAATGATTTTTATCGCGAAAATCACTGATGATTTTTAAAAACGCATTCTGACTCCAAACGCCGCCTCTGACTTTTTCAACGGTTTTGATTTGGTTTAAATCAAAGTTGTCCGACATCAGCTGAAAATTGCTGCTGTCTGGCTCTACAGCTATAAATCGAGATTCGGGAAAATGTTTAGAGAGGAAGACTGTCGTTAATCCGATATTACTTCCGGCATCTATAATATTGAGCGATTTGGCATCCGAGAAATGCTTCTTGAAAATTGCCACTAAAGGCTGGTACTCTAAACCTTTGTAAATCTGACTAAACACATCCAAATCACTCGAAGGACGCTTACGGGTTTTCAACGTGACTCCCAATTTTGTATAATGCGCTGTAAATGTAGTAGCAGTCTCTTCTTTTAAAATTCCCTGATAACGAATGAGATGCGCATAATATTCGTTGATGGTACGCTCTTGTTGAGTAGTTTTTAAACGAAGAACACGCTTAATCAAATACCGTAAAACTCTTTTCTGGTTGGCCGCATCCAAACGGTGCAAGTGGACTAATTTCTGCATATTTTAACCCTTAAATTGATCTACCATACGCGCTGCTTTTTCCCAATCTTGCATCGTATCAATATTGACATAGCAAGCTGCATTACTTTCTATAAAAGCGATGGAATTGCCATAAAAACTTCCTGACTTGGCTACCTCGATTTTGGTAAGGTAGACCGAACCGTCACGGTGATACGCTTTCGGCAGCTCTTGTCTTCTAGAAATAATATGGGATTCGCCGGTGGCTATTTTCAATAAACCGGTTTCCCTTTCTTCAAAAGCCCAATGCGGATTGTATTCGTGAGGTATTGGCAAAACACTCACCAAACTATCAGCACCTGAAGCTATAAATTTCTGAATGGCCTCGTCGATAAAACCTTTAGCTCTAAAAGGTGTTGTTGGCTGCAACAAACATATTGCCTCAAAAAAAACACCTTGGCTCTCATAAAAAGCAATCGCATGACGCACTACCTCTATGGAAGCAGTATCATCCTGAGCTAATTCGGACGGACGAACAAACGGTGGCTTACAACCACAAACTTCAGCTGCTATAGCAATTTCAGCATCATCTGTTGACACCACTATAGCTGTAATTTTACTTGAAGCTTTGGCCGCATTAATACTGTATTCAATCAAAGGCATTTTACCCAATAACTTAATATTCTTTTTGGGGACACCTTTTGAACCGCCACGGGCAGGAATGATGGCTAAAATCTTCATACTACGAATTGGCTTTTCTCTTTTTTCTTTTGAGGTAAGTGGCCCATTTTTCTTTCAGATAGTACATTCTCATTTTAAAATTAGGATAAGGAAATATCAATTGCCCTCCACCGCACCAGGCTTGGGTTGAAAATGGTCCGCAAGCCGGATTCTTGTAATCGCTGAGCATTTCCGCATGCAATACTTTGGGAAATATTTTTTTCAGAGAAACTACTTGCAACGCCCTACCGCCTTCGATAAAAATAATTGTTTTGGGTGTACACATTCGTTTTACTTCGGCCAAGGAATCGTCTGAACCATCAATGATGATAAAATCAAAAAAGGTGTTTTGGGGAATTTGCTTTAAATCATTGTAAAGTTTAATTCTTTCTATTTGGGTGATGTTTTTCTTAATCGCATTTAAACAAAAAGCATTAGCTTCTGTGGCTGTATACTGTATATTTTCATAAGATTCTAAAACAGAATCTGCTATACAACCGATTCCGATTCCGACTTCTAAAACTTGTTGCAATTGAAAATCCTGAATTAATCTTGACACACATTTCAAGGCGTAATCGCTTGCTATGTGTTGATTCCCTTCAATTTTTGAAAACTTTAAATAGGTTTTCTCGGTTAAATGTTGCAGACTCATCTTAATACATTATGGTTTTATGAAATTGCAAAGGCAACTCTTTCAATAATTCGGCTATTCGTTCTCCCGCGTTTCCGCCACCGTAAACCTCGGAAGTATTTCTTATTTGATTTTGCAAAACTGAGGTAACTGCGGTTATTATTTCTTGCTCCTCATAAGAAACATCAATCACATTAACTCCCCGATCACGACGGTTTTGACGGGAGCCGATATTTACTACCGGAACACCAAGGTAAGCGCATTCTCTAATTCCAACACTGGAGTTACCAATCAATCCTTTGGAATGGTGTAATAAATTCAAAAAGTCATCTCCTTCCATATTCTTGAAGAAGTGTACGTTTTCCATTGTATACTTTTCACGAAACGATCGAATCCCGGTTGAAGTACCATCGGCACCTGCATCTACATTAGGCCAAAACCACAAAGTTGGCTGATTGATTTGCATGACGGCTCTCAGTGTAGCTTCGATATGACTGCGTGAATCTTGGTATTCATTGGTTACAGGATGTTGCATCACCACGAGATAACCGTTGGACAAATCGGGTTGTGACCCAACACCACCGTATTTTTGATACGGATTGAAATCAAGCGCTTTTTTTTGTGATACTGATTGGGCAATATCGATTGAAGGACAACCGGTGTTGAATACCATTTCGGGATTTTCACCTAATTTAATCACGCGTTGTTTTGCGTTTTCGGAAGCTACAAAATGATAATCCGCCAATTTAGTGATTGCGTGTCTGACTTTCTCATCTATATTACCGGTTACTTCTCCGCCTTGGATATGCGCCAAAGGAATATTCATATAAGAAGCAGATATTGCAGTTGCCATTGTCTCAAATCGATCGGCTACAGTAACTACTATATCCGGCCGAAGATTATCAAACACAGTTGACAACTCTAAGATTCCGATTCCGGTTGTTTTGGCGGCAGCCGTAAGGTTTTCACCTTCCAACACATTAAAGACCTTGGCGGCGATTTCAAATCCGTCTTTTTCTATATAATTTACCGCACTTCCATACCGATCAAGCAAAGCAGAAGCGGCTACTATCAATTGCAAATCCAATTCCGGATGCTTTTTAATAGCTGCTAATACCGTTTTTACTCGGCTGTAAGAAGGTCGGGCTGTAATCACTACAGCTATTTTTCTTTTATTACTCATATTAAATCTTCTTCGTTCAAAAAGTCCCATTGTGTCATTTCGGCTTTGAGTTTTCTGCCGATAACTTTTTGAAAATCGGTAACCGAAATACCATATCCTTTGGGTTTTTTACTTTCTAAATCACCAAAAGTCAGTGTATGTCCGGCGGGCAAATTCTTATTAATGGCCAATGATTTTTCAAAGATAGTCTTTAAAGATTGGAAAGATGCGTTATCATTCTTATTGACCGCTGAATTTTGAGCCGTATGAATTTCTGCGACAGCTTCAGATAATTGCTTGGTTTCTTCAATAGTCAAAGAGGCTATAGCATCGGGGCCAAACATACTTCTATGGAAAACCACGTGAAATTCGAGTATCTCGGCACCTAAAGCAACTGCAGCAATTCCGGTACTAATTTTAGCCGAATGGTCTGAAAAACCTATCGGTACTTGGTAACGTGCTTTCAGTTCCTGAATTACACCGAAGCCATATTGCTCGGGTTTTGTGGGATAGGCTGTAGTGCATTGCAAGATGGAAAAGTCGACATGCTTACTGTTCAGGAAGGCCACGGTTTGATCGAGTTCTTCAAGATTACTCATCCCGGAAGAAATGATAACCGGCTTACCGGTTTGGGCAATTTTTTCGAGCAACAAAAAATTATTGACTTCGCCGGAACCGACTTTATACATTTTTACGCCAACTTCTTCCAGCCAGTCTACTGCCAAATTACTGAATGGAGAACAAATAAAATCCAAACCAACAGCATCGCAATGTTGCTTGATGGTTTTCCATTGCTCCAGGGTAAATTCCATGCGCTTCCAATAGTCGAAACGTGTAGCATCTTCTTTAGAAAACTGAATCCTAAACGGTTCGTGTATACTGCTTTCTGCTTCGGCTATGTGCATTTGGAACTTGATCGCTTGCACACCTGTTTGTGACACGGCATCAATATAGGAATGCAAAATACCCAAACTTCCATCGTGAGCTTGCGCTATTTCGGCAATTAAATAGGGTTTGTTTTTCATTAAAAGACAATTGAAACGGTAGTAAAAGTAACTAATTTTCGGGTTTCCAATAAATTTTCGGTTCTTTTAATTTGGCATAATCCTTAAACTCTTGTGGCGTAAAAGCAGTTCGGTACTTGATAATTTTCGGGCTGACTAAAAGTAAATCCCATAAAGCGCCTAAAATGGGTGATAGTACTTTGAATTGTCCTTTCAAAATTTTGGTTTTCAATTGCATCCAAATCGAATACAAAAAGAATTGGATTACCTTAGGCAAAGGATAAAACAGGAATACATTATACCAGCCGGCGCGCAAACCTCGGCGATAACGCAATGTAAAATCTTGACCAAAATTTTTACGCTGTTTTAAATCAACTCTATGTTGGATAAAAACTTGCGGCAAATAATGGATTTCCCAATTATTTTTGAATAATTGCAAGGAAGCGAAACTCTCTTCTCCATAAAATTCATACCATTCAGGATAAGACGAAATACTGCGCCAAGCTTCCATTCGCCAGGCGTGACCACAACCTACAAAGCTTTTTACTCTCTCCGGTATAGCTTTGGTTTGATTGCTTTGAGGTGCCACTTTACTCCAAAATATTCGAAAAGCTATTAAACCGCACTTTGGATTTTTATTAAAGTAATTCTGAATGATTTCGAACGGATTTTGAGACAGAAAGTGTGCATCATCGTCTAAAGAAATCGCAACATCAGCTTGTGTTTCGTTTAGCATAATATTGCGACAATAGATATAGCCTCGTGAAGTTTCGTTTCGATGAAGCTTTATTTTGGGAAAATTGTTTTGAACAGCTTCACTGCTACCATCATCCGAACCATCATCAAAAACTACACATTCCACCTCAAGGTTTTCTAAGAACGAGTATACTTGTTCCAAAGTTAGGAGCAAATCCTCTTTCCTGTTTTTGGTGGCAATGTGAATGGCAAATTTCATTAGGCAATTGGCAAGTCATCTAAGACTTTCTTTAAAGATTTTTCATCACAATAATGGGTCAAATCAGGGCGATTGAGGGCGTATTGATGGGAATTTTGTTTCCAAAGTTGGTAGAGAGTTGTAATGTTAGCCTCAATTGTAGCCACGTCATTGGCTTCCGACCAATAAGGATAGTCCTTTCCGAGCAATCTTCTGACTTCGCTGTAGTAAGGACCAAGTACCAAAATAGGTTTGTCCGAAGCCACACAATTCGGAAATTTTCCCGGAAGAAAAGGACTAATCTCTGAAATAGCTTCCAGGATAATATTCACAGCTGCCTTCTTTTCTATGGCTTGAACGATTTTATATTCGATGTAATCGCTGATTGCGATATTAGGGTTGTTTTGAAATTGACTCAAGATATGCTCCTGCTTTTTATAACTGCCTACAAAATACAATTTGGCTTCATTTTTGGCCTGTGGATTTTTGGCTAAAAATTGTAAAAAGCCTTCTATAAGAAACTTTGGATTACGCTGTTGAAGCAAATTTCCGGCGTGTAAAAGCGAGAATTGATTATCCTCGAAAAATTCCGGTAAAGGCTGTTGTTCGGTAGCTACTTTAATTTGATGCGGAATGATACAGCTTTTGTCAGCTACTGCCGGAAAATAACTTTCCATCCATTCTTTCAGCAACAAACTAGGAAAAGACAAATACTGAGCTTTTTGGGTTATTTGGCGCATAAATTCTTCTTTGTGCTTATAACTTTGCTCAACAAAATTAAACGGTCTCGGATAAAAGTGAAACGGATACGGATCGTGTATGTATGCCATCCATTTAGACTGCAGTTGTGGCAATTGTAACATCGCACGATGTGGTCTAAAACTTCCGCCTTTACTGAGTGTTAAGATTAAATCGGGAGCGAAATGCTGAGCTTTGGCTATAGCTTTGGCTATAGTATGAGTATCGTTAGTATGGGTAAATGAAAATCCAAACCATCGCTCTAATTGTCTATTGATATAATTCTTTGAATAACGCTGAAAGACACGAATGATACGAGATAAAAAGTAGTATCCTGACCACTTATTTTCTTTAATCAATTCACAATCGATGTTGGGAAGTTGGATGTCTTTATAGGAATAATGCAATACTTTAATCGTAAATCCTGCATTGTGAAGATTGGTAATGAGTGCTACTCTTCCTTTAGAAGCACTGCTGTCTTCAACATTTATGGATTCGGATATTACTAAAATTCGCATTATTTAATCAGTTTCTTTTTTAATCGGTTTAAAGATAATCTTAAAGGTAAAAAGGCGTACAACACTCTCCAATATATTTGTTGCCCTAACGACAAATCTAATTTAGAAAGTATTTCGGAAAATAAATGATATTTTTTGTAGCCCAATGCCATTTGCACAAAGAAGCGCAAAAGTGAAGAAGTCATCATGTTTCTCTTGTGGAGATTATCTACAATTAACAATACCGCCTCTTTTTTGGAAACGACTCTCATTTCATTGCGACGAGAAAACTCACCGGTATTGGAATTATAGTGTTTTCGTCCGAAAAATAACGTTTTGTTTATCGAAACCCCTTGCACTCCCGAAGATAAAATGCGGGAATATAATTCCCATTCTTCTGCAAACATCAAGCTTTCCACAAAACGGTTTTGGTTGAAACAGCTCTTGCGCCACATTACTGCACAGGAATTGAACGGTAGTTTATACGTTAGCATTTTTTCAACATCCTTACTGTAAACAGCAAACTTGGTGTAATCCTTAGCATAATCAAATTGATACTCAAAATCACCGGTAAAAGCGGCGCGTTGGTAACGACAAAAAGCTATATCAGGATTGGAAAATTCGGCCACACAACATTCTAAGTTTTGCGGATGTACGATATCATCATCGTCAAAAAAGATGATGTATTGTCCTTGGGCTAAGTCTAAACCGAAGTTTCTGCAACCCGGTAATCCTTTTTGGTATTGTTCGGGTCTTTTATGGAAACTGAAACGAGTGTCTTTCTCCAAAATCGGTTGTATGACCTCGGCGGTATTATCGGTTCCACCATCGTCTATGATGTGACATTCCCATTCTTGGAACGTTTGGTTTTGTATGGATAAAAGGGTTTCTGCAATAAAGTGAGCTCTATTGTAGGTGGCCATAATAATTGAAACCTGAATATTGGTTTTGCTCATACTTTATACTTTTATCTTCTTTATTTCTTTGGAGAAGGAAACTATTCCTTTTCCTGTCAATCCATATATTACTGCAATAGCAAATAGTTTTGCCTTTGTAAAAAATCCTATTTTAGGCACCTGCCATAATTCTTGAAAGCAATATAAGAAATGTCGGTTTTCTAAAATCTTTTTGATAGTTTTCAAATAATTATCAAAAATATACTTTGTTAGCTTTTGTTCGTGGTTTAAATAAAAAAAAGCGATGTGTTTTCTAACTTGTAATTCTGATTTCAAGTGGTTAATTGAAGTTCTGTCCGTAAACTTTCCGGTGATAGAATCGTTGTGTATCAAAACTTTGAATACAATTTCATTAAGGTGAACCATCTTCAAATCAGGCATTGAAATGACCCGAAAGGTAAAATCTAAATCTTGTGCTCTGGTGAGTTTTTCATCGAAAAAAATGTTGTTGAGTAAAGTTCGTTTGTATAAAAACGTGGGCGTATTTAACGCCAATCGGCTTTGAGCATACTCTTTGAGTGGCATTTCTTTCAAATTGGTATTGTATTCTTTCGAGGTGGTATTGCTTTCGGGATTGTATTTTATAAATCCGGAAGAAACCACATGGGCATCAGGATGTTTGATTAAGGCGTCGATTTTTTTTTGTAAAAAACTATCAAACATTATATCATCACTGTCAAACCAATTGATGAAATCGCCTTTGCTGTAGTTAAACCCTAAGTTCCTGCAAGTATTGGCGCCTTTGGGTTTGTTTTCAGGTCTTTTAAAAAACTGAAAACGGCTGTCTTGAGAACAAAATTGGGTTATGACTTCTTCAGAATGGTCGGTTGAGCCATCGTCTACAATAATACATTCCCAATTTGGATAGGTTTGCTGCCTTATACTATTGAGCGTTTCTATAATGAGATTCGCTCTGTTGTATGTTGGGATAATTATGGAGACTAAAGGTTGAGACATTTTTTTTGGCTTTAAAAGTCTAAGTAAGTTTTACCAACGGAGGCACTCTTGGCACGGTGTAGAATGATTTGCTCTTTTAACTGCTCCAACCTATTGAGTTGTTTTTGTGCTCGTAAGGCTTTTTGCCATTTAAATTTCAATACTTTTTTTAATCTAATCTTCTTTAGCTCTTTTATTATTTTTGAATATTCTCCATCAAAAGATTTATTGATATTTGAAAGTCTGAGTTTATATTTGCGTTCAGCCATTGCAAAATATTGTTTTGAAAACGGTGCTATTTTGGGAGATTTTCTATCCTCTCTGTCATGGATTAAAAAAGCATCAGAAACAACCCCAACTTTTAAACCATGATACAATACCCGATGACAATAATTGTCATCTTCAGCATAATGAAAAAAGAGAGGGTCAAATCCACCGACTTGGTTAATACATTTCTCGGACAAGAGCCAACCGGCAGCGTTGACAAAAGGAACACTATAAACCGACTGTATATTTTTATTTAATACAAAATCAGAGAAAAAATCGCTGTTTTCAGTATGATTCATATACTTTGAAAAACTTAAATCCAACTGGTTCTGTTTTCCATTGATATGAATTGGGCTTAAGATACCATAATCGGGGTTAGCCTGCTGAATTTTGAATAACTTGTCAAGACAATCATCAATTAAATAAGCGTCTTGATTGAGTAAAAAAACAGTTTTGGCATTTAACTCTAATGCCTTTGCTATTCCAACATTATTGGCCTTACCAAAACCCAAATTTGTTTTTTGAGTTAATAATATTACTGAAGGAAAGTTCTCTTGGATGTATGTTACACTATCGTCTTTAGAGGCATTATCAACCACAATAACAGGATAAGACGAAGTGCTCTCTAAACACTTTTGTATCCACGGCATTGCGTTGTAAGTCACTATTATGATATGTATATTGTTATTTGTCATTACTCATCATTAATTCGAGGTTACTATAAACCATCTGTTTTTGAAGTAATAATTGTTGACTTCTTAAATCAAAATTCCAATTTTCGTATAAAGGGACAATTTCTTCCAGAGATTCAAAATCAATACATCCCATCGCTTTGTCGGTCCAAGTTTTGAGGTACGAATCCAATTTTGTTAAATTTTTATTCAAACCAACATAAGGCTTGCCAAAACTTTGTGCTGTAATTAATCCGTGTAGACTAGTACCAACATACAAAGAAGCGTTACTTATGGCAAACATTATATCATAGATATTTTTAGGTTTGACTAACAAAAAAGAGGCATCTAATTTATAAATTTTATGTAGAATAATATCATCCTCATGTCCAGGTGCTAAGCCTATTGGACAAAGCACTACTTCTAAATTTAATTTTTCCCCAATGCTTTTTAATTGTGTGGTAAATTTTATCAAATCGGTCGGCGATTTATACCTACCTAATTGAAAAAAAAGGTATTTTTTGTCTTTTAAGTTTTTCAAATCCGTTTTAGCATACAAACTTTCTTGAGAAAAAATATCTGACATTATGATTGCTGAGTCGGGAACTAACTTTGGGTCTAAACCAAAAAGCTTCATAGAATCATAGCTTCTTTGATCTCTGACTGAAAGCAGGGAAGATTTTTTTAACGTTTTTACTAATGCAATGTTTTTAGGTTTCTCTTTATTACCAAAAAAAACACCGCCTACAGAACTAAAAAATAAATTTAGATTATCATTCTCTAATTCATCCAATGAAGGACAAAAAGGAATGGCTACTTTATTATTTGACAAAACGATTTTGGCAAAATCAATTTTAGCATTAAGTTTTTTGAAATATCGGTTTTTTAATAACCTATAGTAAATGGGACTGATGTAAGAATAGAGTGTTCGCCATTCCGTAAAAAAAACTTCTCCACCGCCAACTACAACACTTCCTCCAAGCAATTTAACCTGTTTTTGAAATGATAAATAAGATGCTGTAGGTAAAGCACCAAATTCTGAAAAATCAGACTTTACTACTGCATAGTTAATAAAAACAGCTTGTGGATGTCTACTTTCTAAAACACTTTTAAATAGTATTGGAAACAATAAATCTCCGTAATTGATTCTATCAGAAGCACTTAAAAAATGAACTATTTTTTTATCTCCATTCATAATCACAATAAAATCCTTTATTCCAAGACGGTAAAATTCCGGTATTATAAAAATCACCCTTTTCGCAAATTAACCAAATAGCTTCTTGGGCGTAATCTAAAGTTTCTTTTCCTTCTCTAAGATAGGCATTGATATAATAATTACCTTCAATTAAAGGCCATTTAGGGATTGTTAAAATAGCCTCATCTGTTAAAAGTGGTGTCAATAAACTTTCTGTAGAACAATGAAATTGCGGAACATCGTCTTGGTTGTATATGCCAATACCAAAATGAATCGGTTTTTTTAAACCGGGTGAGTCAATTTTGATCTTAATATTTATTGTTTCTCCGGAAAGAATTCTGTCAACTTTTTTAAAGTCTTTATTCAAAATGGTAATATCCTTTATTTTTATATTTCTGGGAGAAGTCTTTTGGTGCAACGGCTTGAAAAAGCTGTTAATCTCTTTATTTGAAGTATAAAAATCAACGGCTGCTTCTGAATTACCTGAAAAAGCAAACTGTCCATTTTCTAACACTATACCTTTTGAACAAATATTCTTTACTGAGGCCATATTATGAGAAACAAAAAGTACTGTTCTACCTTGTCCTTTACTAATATCACCCATTTTTCCCAAACATTTTTTTTGGAATTCGGCATCGCCTACTGCCAAAACCTCATCCACAATAAGAATTTCACTTTCTAAATGTGCGGCTACAGCAAAGGCTAAACGCACATACATTCCGGAAGAATATCGTTTCACCGGCGTATCAATATAGCGTTCCACTCCGGAAAAATCGATAATTTCATCAAGCTTGCGGGTGATTTCCTTTTTGCGCATCCCAAGTATTGCCCCATTAAGATAAATATTTTCTTTTCCGGTTAGTTCGGGATGGAAACCGGTTCCGACTTCAAGCAAACTGGCTATTCGACCTTTGACCTTAATTTCACCGGTAGTTGGTCCTGTTACTCTGGATAAAAGTTTCAGCAAAGTACTTTTTCCGGCTCCGTTTTTACCGATAATCCCAACAGCTTCTCCTTGATTGATTTCAAAATTGATGTCTTTTAACGACCAAACAATATCACTTTGTCCTTTAATACTTCGGTCATTGGTTTCCCCTATCTTAAGAAAAGGATCTTCTTTACCCATGACTTTTGTGATCCAAAAACGCTCAATATCGCGCGAGATGGTTCCGGTTCCGATTTTACCTAATTGATAGGCCTTGGAAAGATTTTCGACTTTAATTACAGGACTGCTCATTAGACGGTATCGACAAAGTTTTTTTCTGTTTTATTAAAAATGATAATTCCTAAAAACAGCATGATTAAAGTAAATACAACCGAGTAACCGATACTCCATGCGGTAAATTCGCCCTTGCCTAAAAAAGCAAAACGAAAAGCTTCAATGATACCGGTCATTGGATTGAGTTGTATGTATTTTTTGTAAGCTTCGGGAGCGGCACTTAAAGGATAAATTACTGTAGTAGCATACATAAGCAATTGCACTCCAAAGGTTACTAAAAAGGATAAATCTTTGTATTTGGTAGTAATAGCAGTGATAATTAAGCCAATCCCTAATCCCAAAAAAGCCATTAATACAATCAAAAAAGGGAAAAAAACAATTGCATATGTTGGATGAAAATTGGCACCTTGCAATCCAAAATAAATCATAACTCCAATAAATAAAAGCAATTGCACACTAAATCGAACTAAATTACTAACTACAATACTCAAAGGCATAATTAAGCGAGGAAAATAAACTTTTCCGAAAATATTGGCGTTATCTCTGAAAACGGTACTGGTTTTAGTTAAGCAATCGGAAAAATAATTCCAAGCCGTAATTCCCGAAAGGTAAAAAAGAAATTTAGGCAATCCATCAGTACTGATTCCGGCCAGTTTACCAAAAACCAGTGAAAATACTATAGTAGTAAAAATAGGTTGTATAAAAAACCACAATGGTCCTAAAACCGTTTGCTTGTAGAAACTAACAAAGTCTCTTTTAACAAACAAAACCAATAGGTCTCTATAGTGCCATAAGTCTTTGAACTTAACATCAAAAAGTGACGTATGCCCTTTGATTACCAAATCCCAATCCTGTGAAGGGTTGTCATTTTTCATGAATACCTTTTGATTTTTCAGTGTAATGAATAGTTGCAAATATATAAATTAGTAAAGTCGTTTTAAAGGAAAGAAATGATTAATTTGATTATTCTTCTTTAATGCTTAGAAAAATGAAATATTGACTAAATTTGTTGTCTTAAAATAATACAAACTTGCTATCCATCCTAAAGAAAAAACCCATTTTAAAAGACCTGATTCCGCCGAATTATGTGGATATACATTCTCATTTATTGCCGGGAATTGACGATGGCTCGAAGTCGGTTGAAGAGACAGAAAATTTAATGTCACAAATGAATGGTTTAGGAATAAGGCATTTTATTACAACACCACACATTTATACTAATGTTTGGGACAATACAGAAGCGATTATTACAGAAAATTTAAAAGCAACGCAGACTGAATTGGCTGGCAAAGATTGCTTTTCTTCTATGAAAGCGGGTGCCGAATACATGATTGATTCGTTTTTTATGAAGCGTTTGGAGACTGAGCCATTGCTGACCTTAAAAGACAATTATTTGTTGGTAGAAATGTCCTATTTACATCCACCGATACAACTTTTTGAAATACTTTTTGAAATACAACTAGCCG
>NZ_JBILQL010000128.1:0-3477 GCF_044373165.1 Flavobacterium sp. | reverse complement strand
TGTTTTTGGCTTTGAGCTCTTGTCGCACTTTAAATTCGGGCGCACCCATGGCTATGCCGAGGGCTTTGGCTTCATCGCTTCGGGAAATGATACAACCGTCGTTATTAGACAAAATCACTATAGGTTTCCCAACCAAATGCGGCTGAAAAACGCGTTCGCACGAGGCATAGAAATTATTGCAATCGACTAAAGCATACATGGTATAAAATTAAGGATTTTGTAGCGTAACAAAAGTTAATTTTAGCGATTGTTGATAACAAAAAAACCACCAAAATTGCTCTTGATGGTTTCTGTATTTTTAAAATGGAACTTTTTTAGTTCAATAAATTGGTTACTAATGAAGGATGAAGTCCTATTAAGATATTTAGTAAAATAGACACTACGGCTACAAAGTAATAGACAAACGGAACGGCTTGTTTTTCGGCTGAAGCTTCTTTGGTGTACATGGCCAAAATCAATTTAAAATAATAACCCACACTGATAATAGAGTTGATAACCCCTACAATCACCAAGAACAAATAGCCCGCTTTAATCGTATCACTGAATAACATAAACTTAGCAAAGAAACCTGAGAAAATAGGAATTCCCGCCATAGACAATAAGGACGCGGTTAAAACGGCCGCCATCAATGGATTGGTTTTGCCTAACCCATTGAAGTTAGTGGTCAACTCGTTGCCTTTGTCACGCGTTACCGCAATAATTACCGCAAAAGAAGCTATACCGGCTAAAGCATAAGCCGCGGTGTAATATAAAAGTGTACTTGCCGCTGTTGTTAAACTTAAAATGGCCATTAACATAAATCCGGCGTGTGAAATACCCGAGAAGGCTAACATGCGTTTTACATTGTCCTGACGCAAGGCCATGATATTTCCGATAGTCATAGACAAGATAGAAACCACTACAATTACCATTTCAAAGGTCGGCATCAACGAGGTAGTCATACCGCTCAATAGTTTGTACAGTGTTGCCATAGCTACTACTTTGGCTAAAGTACTCATGGTAGCGGTGGTTATCGATGGTGAACCTTCGTAAACATCCGGAGCCCAAAAATGGAAAGGCGCCGCGGCAATTTTGAACAACATGCCAATAATCATCAATACTACTCCGATAGGAAACCAAACCGGAATGCCGGCACCGGAAGACAAGTCTTTGATTTCGGCTATATTGAAATAACCGGTAGCACCGTAAATCAAACAAATACCGAATAAGATGATTCCCGAGGCAAACGAACCCAATAAGAAATATTTCATTCCGGCTTCGTTGCTCTTGATGTCTAATCTTTTGCTCGCAGCTAAAATGTATAAGGAAATCGACAATACTTCAATCCCTAAGAAAAACATCGCCAAATTGCTAAAGGAAACCATCGCAACAGCTCCGGCCAAAAGGAATACTTTGATGGCAATAAAGTCGGATATCTTGGTTTGGTGTTCTTTGTAGAAATCACCACTAAGAGCGATTAAGAAAATAGTCAGCACTATGAACAAAGAGTTGAAAGCGTTCGAAAATTGATCAACGGCTATCATGCTCGCATAGTTGGCATCGATGCTCGGATCGATTGCCCAAAGATTCAAAGAGATTCCTAAAATGGCAAGTAAACCTATGACAGTAACCGGAACCAGTAGTTTTCTTAAATTGAAGATTTCTGCCAACAGACAAAAAACACCTAATGATACTATTGTTATTAATACTTGCATTTTATTATTTATTAATTACGGCTAAAATTTCATTCAAACTCGGCGTCACCAAATCTACTATCGGTTTCGGATACAACCCGAAGAACAGTAAGAACGCTATAATCGCTACAAAAGTAATGGCTTCGTTAGTTGTTACTTCTGCAAATACTTTGGTATTGGTTTCACCCAACATTACGTTTTGGAACATCTTCAACATATAGTAAGCACCCAAAATAATCGTGGTTCCGCCTAAAACAGCATACCAAAGATTCACCTGACTCAAACTGTACAATACGGTAAATTCTCCCACGAAGTTAAATGTTCCCGGTAATGCCACAGAGGCTAAAACCAAAATCATAAACATAGAAGTGAATTTCGGGGTTTGTGAACGAATCCCGCCTAAATCGGCAATCGTTCTGGTTTCATATCTTCTGAAAATTACTTCAGCAGCGAAGAACAAGCCCACAATAACAAAACCATGCGCTATCATCTGAGAAACTGCACCACTTAATCCGTCAAGGGTTAAAGTGTAACAACCGGCGGCAATCAAACCAACGTGTGCTAACGACGAATAAGCTAATAATTTCTTTAAATCTTTTTGACGTAAAGCTACAATTGAACCATAAATCACACCCGCAATACTCAATCCGATTAACACCGGCATATAGGTTTTAGCAGCGCTCGGCGCGATAGGTAATTGCCAACGGATAACGCTGTACAATCCCATTTTCAACATGATACCGGATAAAAGCATGGTTCCTACGGTTGGCGCTTTTTGGTACACTTTAGCCTGCCAAGTATGGAAAGGAATAATCGGAATTTTGATGGCATACGCTAAGAAGAAAGCGAAGAAAATCCAACATTCTTCTGTAGTAGTTAAGTCTAATTTGTATAAATCTTCTAAAATAAAACTGCCTGCTTTTGAATACAAATACGCGAAAGCAATCAACATAAATAAAGAACCTCCCAACGTGTAGATGAAGAATTTCACCACCGCTTTTTTGCGCTCTTCGGCATCACCGTTACCCCAAATTAAGGCGATAAAGTATATCGGAATCAAAGCCAACTCCCAGAAGATATAGTATAACAATCCGTCAGCAGCTAGGAATGTTCCGACCATGGCAAATGACATGAACAACACTAAAGCGTAGAAGTTTTTACTGTTGTTAAAACTGTTGCCAAAAGAAGAAAACACAATCAAAGGCGTTAAAGCCGTAGTCAATAAAACCATCGCCATCGATAAGCCGTCGGCTTTGAAGGCTAAGGCTACTTTCGGACTACTCATCCATTCGCCTATATAACTGATATTGTCGCCTTGGCTCATTAAGTTCAACAAATACAACGACAAACCTAAAGCACCTAAGCTGAACACCAGTGCCACTTTAGAAGCTAATTTATTTCCGGCGAAAAACGTAGCAATCGAACCAATCAGCAGTAATAATAATATAGTAGTTACATCCATTGTGTAAAAATTATTGAGCGATAAATAAATAAGTGATGATGGCACAAATACCGATTACAAAAACGAAAAGATACAATCCGATGTTTCCGTTGTGTAACTTCTTGCCTTGTGTTCCAATGCCGTTAGCCAAAGTCCCGAAACTGAAAACCACTTTGCCTAAAGCAGGTTCCAAGGTTGTTCTAAAGAAATTAGCCAATCCGTTGAGTGGTTTCACAATTAAGAATGTGTAAAATTCGTCCACATAATATTTGTTGTAAACCGTTTTGTTGAAGCCGCTGATATCCGCATCTTCTTTCGGTACAAAGCCACCTTTGATGTATTTGGCATTCGCCCAAATAATCC
>NZ_JBILQL010000129.1:0-3477 GCF_044373165.1 Flavobacterium sp. | reverse complement strand
AATTAAGCATTTAATCATTACCGATTTGCCCGAACCCGATTTGCCCATGATGACCAGGTTTTCACCTTCGTATAATTCCATATTGAAGCCTTCGAGTACATGATTGTCACCAAAGCTTTTTCGGAGCGCTTTTATTGCTATGATGGGTGTTTTTTTCATTGGGCTAACCATAAAAAATATTAGTAACGAATACGGCTATAAAATCTATAATAAACAATAACATAGAGGTATAAACTACGGCTGAATTTGCAGCTAATCCAACGCCGGCCGTACCTTTTTTGCAATTGTATCCTTTGTAACAACCAACCAATCCAATGGCAAATCCGAAAAAGAAGGTCTTAAAAGTGGTTGGGATGATGTCGCTGAATTGCAAACTGTCGAAAACCTGATTGAAATAGAGTAGGAAAGAGACGTTTCCTTTCAGATTCTCTACTAATGCCGAACCGAAAATGGCTATTGCATCCCCAAAGAAAACCAAAATGGGCAGCATGACGGTGGTGGCTAATATTCGGGTTACGACTAAATATTTATACGGATTGGTTCCCGATACTTCCATCGCATCAATTTGTTCGGTAACGCGCATCGAACCCAATTCGGCACCAATACCCGAACCGATTCTTCCGGCACAAATTAGTGCTGTTATGATAGGTCCAATTTCGCGAATAATGGAAATGCTCACCATAGAAGGCATCCAGGAAACGGCTCCGAACTCTTCTAAAGTTGGGCGAGATTGCAAAGTAAAAACCAATCCAATAATAAAACCGGTTACGCTAACTAGCAATAATGAGCGATTACCCATATTGTAACATTGGCGCAAAAATTCTTTAAGTTCGAAAGGTGGATTGAATAGTTCTTTAAAAAAACGTCCCGTGAAATAGGAGAGTTCGCCAATTTCAATTAAAAAGTTTTTAAATGATGCTACTACTTTGGAATCGTTTTCCATAGACTGAAATTAAGCCAATATACCATCAAATTTAGGAAATAAGTATGAAAGTTTTGATAAAATATGTGCAAAAGAAAACCGTTATAAAAATATAACGGTTTATATAATTTTCTTGATGACTCTTAGCCGGTGCGTATGTCGGTTTTGCTCCGCATTATAAATGCCCAAATGGTCTAAGCGGTCGATTCTGACTTTGCCACTGGCGTGGATGATGTAATTGTTTTCCATCATGATGCCAACGTGTATTATCTTACCTTCTTCATTGTCGAAAAAAGCCAAATCTCCGGGTTCGCTTTCCTCAATAAAACTCAAAGCATCACCTTGAGTAGATTGTTGAGAAGCATCGCGAAGTAAATGATAACCGTTGAGTTTGTATACCATTTGTGTAAAACCGGAGCAATCAATTCCAAATGGTGTTTTTCCACCCCAAAGATAAGGTGCATTCAAATATTGATAGGCTGTAGTAATCAAATCGGATTTTGATTTGACACCGCTGGTTTTCAAGCCCTCAAATTCAAAGCCTTCCGTATTGATTTCGCTGTGATTCAAAAAAGATAGCGATGCACCAAGCGGAATGGGTAATAGCATGTTTTTGGCATTGGTTACATATTCCACTAAATCTGCATTCAAGATGATGGCTTCTTTAGACAAGTCTTTGAAGTTTTTTTCAGAAATCACTTGGTATTGTTTGGAATCCACCCAACCTTCGTACTCGTCGTATTGCAGTTTGATTTTGGCCCATTGGTTTTGTCTTTCCAAAATTTCAAAATGCTCGCCAAACAAGACTTGCGAAACGATTTCGCTTCGATCACTTGGTTCGGCTCGTAAAGGAATGATGGCAAGATTACAAATGGCAAACATCTAAATCAATTCGTAATTATTTTAAATTCTTTCTATTACTATGGCTGAAGCACCACCGCCACCGTTACAGATGGCTGCTGCACCAATTTTAGCATTGTTTTGTTCTAATACATTAATCAAAGTCACGATGATTCGCGCTCCGGAACAGCCTAGGGGATGACCTAAAGAAACTGCACCACCGTTAACATTCACTTTGTTGTTGTCTAAACCTAAAATTTTAGCATTGGCCAAACCAACTACTGAAAAAGCTTCATTGAATTCGAAAAAGTCAACATCGGCAATTGATATTCCTGCTTTGTCCAGTGCTTTAGGTAATGCTTTGGCCGGCGCCGTGGTGAACCATTTTGGTTCTTGAGCGGCATCAGCGTAGGATTTGATGTAAGCCAAAGGTTTTAAACCTAATGCTTGTGCTTTTTCTTCACTCATTAAAATCAAGGCAGCAGCACCGTCGTTTATGGTAGAGGCATTGGCAGCCGTTACGGTTCCGTCTTTAGTGAATACTGCGTTTAAGGCCGGTATTTTGTCTAACTTCACGTTAGTAAATTCTTCATCTTTAGCAAATACAATCGGTTCGCCACGGCGTTGCGGAATTTCAACCGGAACGACTTCTTTGTCGAATTTTCCTTCTGACCAAGCTTTAGCTGAACGCTCGTACGATTGAATAGCAAAGGCATCTTGTTCTTCACGAGTAATTCCATATTCAGTGGCACATAAATCGGCACAAACACCCATAGCGTTTCCGTCGTAGGCATCGGTTAATCCATCCTTTTGCATACCGTCAACCATTGTAGTTGGGCCAAATTTCACTCCGTTTCTCAAATGAACGTAATGTGGAATCAAACTCATGTTCTCCATACCGCCGGCTACTACAATTTCGGCATCACCATTCATGATGGCTTGAGCACCTTGCATTACAGCTTTCATTCCGGAAGCACAGACTTTATTAACGGTTGTAGTGGGAACAGTATTAGGCAAACCTGCAAAAATAGCAGCCTGAGTAGCCGGAGCCTGACCCACGCCCGCTTGGACTACATTACCCATCAAAACCTCATCTACTAAATTAGGATCTAAGTTGATTTTATTTAAAGCACCTTTGATGGCAACGGCGCCTAATTGTGTTGCAGTAACAGTAGATAGACTACCCATGAAACTTCCAATAGGTGTTCGGACAGCTGATACGATAGCGACTTTTTTATTCATGATGTTTAGTTGTTTTACTCCGCTGCGCTCCATACTATTCGGCAGAGATTGCCTCGGGTGTTTGTCTTGCAAATCTAAACTTTTATTGCAAAATAATGAATTGTAAGTCCAATAAATCTTTATTTGTAGCGGATTAAACGTAATATTACAACTCTAGTTTATTGATAGTGAACTTATTTTGAGATTATTTATTTTTAAATCTAAAAAAAGAAATGAAATAGTTGTAAATTATAGAATGATAAATTACATTTGCAACCGCTTAAAGAAAATGTTCTTAAACAAAATTGAAAATTTAGGAGAGGTGCCGGAGTGGTAACGGAGCAGATTGCTAATCTGTCGACGGGTAACCGTCGCCAGGGTTCGAGTCCCTGTCTCTCCGCTCTCGGGGTGTAGCGTAGCCCGGTTATCGCGCCTGGTTTGGGACCAGGAGGTCGCAGGTTCGAATCCTGCCACCCCGACTTTCGGAGGTCGTC
>NZ_JBILQL010000008.1:0-51446 GCF_044373165.1 Flavobacterium sp. | reverse complement strand
CCATTCAGCATTACTAGTTTCTTGAAACCAAGCTTTTAGTTGTTGTTCAGAATCAGCATGAGCTTCCCAAAAATCACGCAATATTTTTTTCGAAATTATTCTCAATTCTTCTAATTTTTTCCAAAGGCAAACAAAAGTTCCCAAATTGGGAAATTATTTTTGAGATATTTTTTTCAGCGCAATATTTGCGCATGTCGGCTAACGTTTCGCGGCTATCGGTCTGTTGCGAATCCAGCGAACTGCGTACTGTCTGCTAAGATAAAGTTTTTACGTGAAAAAAAGAGTTGTATTTGAGAAAAACCAGCAATAGCTGATAGCCGCTGTTAGCAGCAGTACTTCTATTCTTTTTTTAAATCTTCTAAAACACGAGCTTTTTTACTTGCCTCATTATGGTCAGCCATACCTATAAATAATATTATAAGTCCTAAAATAAGACATGAGATTTTAGCAATTTTTTGAGGAAATAGTTCACTAAAGAAAGTCATCATAAATGATAATAAAATGAAAGTGACTGATCTTATTCTACATCTTAACTCTTCTAAACCTAACACATATCGTTCGTTAGGATTTGATTTTAAATATTTTATTAATTCGTTTCTTTCATGATCTCTTTTAAGATTCCTTTGTTTAACTCTATTGGATATTTTTCCAAAAAAATTGTCTATTATTTTTTTTAAATATGAACTAAAGATATTTAGAATTACGCCTACTAAAGCTACGCTTATCCACCATTTGAGTGTTGTCATTTCTTTAAAAAAATCGTCCATATATTTAAGTTTGTGTGTTTGTATTGCTGCTAACGTTTCGCGGCTTCGCGTCTGTTGCGATTCCAGCGAACTGCGTACTTTCTGCTAAGATAAAATATTTTCGTGAAGAAATGAGTTGTATTCAAGAAAAACCAGCAATAGCGCGAAACCGCTGTTATGTGGCGTTTTTTATTTCAATCTTGTTCGTTTCACTGTTGTAGGTCATTGTTAAGTGTCTGTCCCAATTTAAAAATTCGTCACAAGTAAATTCAAGTTTTTCATTGTCCCATTTTTTGAATTCAATTATGTCCATTTGAATTGGGCTTTCAATTGGCTCTCTTTGTTTTATGCTTGTCGTAACTTTCTCAAAGTTGTAATAGTCAGCAAGAATAAAGTCACCATTTGGTGTTGTTGTCAAGTTTTGATATTGCGGTTGGTCTTCCAACTCTTTCAGGTCGCCAGTTTTTCTGTCAAGTTGAAATAAGTAGTCCGATGTTAAAACTAAAACAATGTCTCTGAATTTCGAAACTCCAACTTGTCTTGGGAAGCCACGAAATTGTCCGCACCATTCTGAATAGTCGTCATTGGTAAACTTTATAAAAGTCCAACTTTGAGAATTCCACGCACTTTCATTGTCGTAAATTCTTTCGGTGTATTCTCCTGAATATGGTTGACTTATTATTTCTGCTTCAATTATCATTCGTGGTGTCTGTCTTTAAAATGCCACATAACGTTTCGCGGCTATCGGTCTGTTGCGACGCCAACGAACTGCGTACTGTCTGCTAAGATAAACTTTTTACGTGAAAAAAATGGTTCAACTCAAGAAAAACCAGCAATAGCTGATAGCCGCTGTTATAAGCCGTTTTAATCATTTAGTTTAAACGTTATTCCTAGAGTGTTTTTTTGTTCAGATAAGTATTTTGAAATTAATGAATATTGTTCAGCGGAAGCTTGCGGAATATTTCTATTGACATATTTGATATCTATAGAATAAATTTTACGCAAAATTTTCTCAGAAGATTTGTCTTGGTTTAGGTATTTTACATCTATAACTATAAATAAATTGTTCAGTAGTTCGATAGGTAAATTTCCATTTTGTTTTCCGAAAAAATGAGGTTTGTCTTTATGTATTAAATCATCACCAGTTAATTTTTTTGTTTCGAAAATTTTGAAATCAATAGGTAATCCATCTTTGAATTGAACCAGAGTAAATGTTGTGCTAACAATATAAGCTATAGAATCACCAACAGCATTAACAACATATTGAAAATCCAGAGAATTATTCTCATATCTAAAGTAAGGATTAGGTTTTGAATTTGAATCATAAATATCTAAAAAAGCTTCTTTCTCTACTTTTGGCATTTTATCACCATATACAATATCACCACTTACATAAATTTTTTGAAACGGTTTAGTGTCTGTTTCGCTATCATCATAGAGTAGTGCAAACCCAATTAACTCAATAAAAGACACGATTAAAAGAATTATTGGTTCCTGTTCTTCCCATTCTGCTTTTGCTCCCCAAATAAGCCCTCCAATAAAGCCAACGACTGCAATAAAAAAAGTAATGTAATTTTTAATTATTTTTCTCATACGTGATTTAAATAGCGAAATTTGTGAAAATGGCTTATAACTCTTTTATACTCGCTATTTTATAGCGAGTATACACCCAATTTGGGTTGTATAGTCGCTATTGAATGCGTGTATCGTTCAAAAATAGGGATTTTATTATAAATCGTCAAACGGACTGCGAATTTGTTGTAAACTCTTTGTGCTAACGTGGGTGTAAATCTCTGTAGTTTTACTGCTGTTGTGACCTAAGAGTTCCTGAATATATCGCAAATCAGTTCCAGTTTCCAGTAAGTGAGTGGCATAACTGTGGCGCAACCAGTGTAAAGTTACTGGTTTGTCAATGCCGGCTTTTTGAATGGTCAATTTTAAAATTTGTTGTAATGTCCTGCTGTCATAGGGCGTACCTTTGATACGACCTTCAAATAAATAAGTTGAGGGTTTGTATAGTTTGAAGTAAGTACGAAGCAATTCCAATATTTTCGGACTCAATGGAGCAATCCGATCTTTTTTGCCTTTGGCATTTTTAATCAGTACAATGTTTCGCTTCGAATCAATATCGTTTAACTTCAAAGCTAATAATTCGCCGCAACGCAAGCCGCAACTGTATATCAAGCTGAACATGGCACGGTGTTTTAAGTTGATTGGCGTTTCTAAAATTTTTTTTACTTCTTCCTTGCTCAAAACATTGGGTAAGACTTTGGCTCGCTTCGGACGATGAATGATATCTATATCAATAACCATATTTTGAACAGTTTTGAAAAACAATTTTATGGCATTTGTAATTTGGTTTTGATAGGAAGCCGATAAGTTGTTCTTTAATATATAGTCGTTATTGAAGTACACAAAATCATCATTGTCTATCATGGCAATGCTTTTGTGTTTGTAGTAAATCAAAAAAACTTTCACCGCATTAAAATAGGTAGTCACCGTACTCTCGCTATACCTTTTCGACCGCATCCAAAGCCTGAAACTTTCCAAATTACGAATGCCTTCTTCGCTGGGTAGCGTTTCTAATTTGGTCGGAATACCAAAATAACGACGGTTGGCCTCTGTGTCCGGGATGTGCCAAACTTGCTTCGACTGACTCCATTTTACATCATCAAACTCCTTCACCTTTATCAGAATTTCTGCATTTTTTTCAAAGTAAATGCCAATTCGTTCTTCTTCATAATGTCTGATTACTTTCGCACTCCAATTCATAATCTTTAATTTAGATAAGAATAAAAGTACAAAAAATAATATTTTGTAAATAATTATTTACTTAATTTAATGTTAATTAGTAGTTTGATGTCGTTTAGCAGGGTTGCATTAGTGATGTCTATTCGAATTCCTCGACCTTCGGCATAAGGCTTTGCCGCAGTGAGTTCGCTTTTAATCGATTCGGAAATTTGGCATTCTAAAACAGCATCGGTGGCTTTTTGACCGAATACAAAGGCGACTTTAAAAAAATGGTCTCTTGGTAATAAATAAATAATGACTCTTTTCTTATCGCTGATGCGGTAACTCCAACCAAATTTTTCGCCTGAATAATGCCATTGACCGGTAGCTTCGGAATATAGGGTTAGCGTATGTTTTACCAATTCCTTCCAACAGCTGTGAGTTTCACCCAAAGCTTCTTCGAGTTGGATTTCGGTTGGTACTTCGTTTTTATTAGCAAAGATACTTTTCATTACGCTTCCGACAGTTTATTTTGCAACGCTTGAATCTCATCTCGGTATTTTGCGGCTTGCATAAAATCTAAATCTTTGGCCGCTTTTTCCATGGCTTTTCGGGCTTCACGAATTTTCTTCTCTATTTCCGATTTGGATAAATACAGACTTTCAGGTTCGGCAGCTTTGGCGATTTTGTCTTCAAAATATTGGGTCGAAACCGAGTTGCCGCTCAAGGCATTGCCTAAACTTTTGTTCAAAGCTTTTGGTACCAAATTGTGTTTGGTATTATAATTCATTTGCTTCTCGCGACGGTAATTCGTTTCGTCTATGGTTTTTTGCATCGAAGCCGTGATTTTGTCGGCATACATGATTGCTTTTCCGTTTACATTACGTGCGGCTCGGCCTACGGTTTGCGTTAGCGAACGATGACTGCGCAGGAAACCTTCTTTATCAGCATCTAGAATTGCTACTAAGGAAACTTCGGGTAAATCGAGTCCTTCTCTGAGTAAGTTCACGCCAATCAGTACATCGAATAAACCTTTACGCAAATCTTGCATGATTTCTACGCGCTCTAAAGTATCTACATCTGAGTGAATGTAGCGGCAACGAATGGAGACTTTCGTTAAATATTTCGTCAGTTCTTCCGCCATTCTTTTGGTTAAGGTCGTAACCAAAACGCGTTCGTCGACTTCACAACGTTGCTGTATTTCTTCGATTAAATCGTCTATCTGATTCAAACTCGGACGCACTTCTATAATCGGATCTAATAAACCGGTCGGGCGAATGACTTGCTCTACATAAATACCTTCCGATTTTTGCAACTCGTAGTCAGCCGGAGTAGCCGAAACATAGACCACTTGGTTTTGCATGCTTTCGAATTCTTCAAATTTCAATGGGCGGTTGTCCATAGCGGCGGGCAATCGGAAACCGTATTCGACTAAGTTTTCTTTTCTGCTACGGTCGCCGCCGTACATGGCGTGCACTTGAGAAATCGTTACGTGACTTTCATCTACCACCATTAAATAATCGTCCGGAAAATAATCGAGTAAGCAGAAAGGTCTTGTTCCCGGTTGTCTTCGGTCTAAATATCTTGAATAGTTTTCAATGCCCGAACAATAGCCTAATTCGCGTATCATTTCTAAGTCGAAATTAGTGCGTTCTTCCAAGCGTTTCGCTTCTAGATGTTTGCCGATTTCTTTGAAATAATCGACTTGTTTGACCAAATCTTGTTGGATGTCCCAAATCGCAGCTTGCAACACATCGGGTGAAGTCACGAACATATTGGCGGGATAAACATTGAGTTTTTCGTAGCGTTCGATGACTTTAGAAGATTTAGCGTCGAAGGCTTCAATCTCTTCAATTTCATCGCCGAAAAAGTGTACGCGGAACGGTTCATCGGCATAACTCGGGAAAATTTCTACGGTATCTCCTTTGATGCGGAACGTACCCGGCAGGAATTCCGCTTCGGTTCTTGAGTATAAACTTTGTACTAGTCTATGGAGCAATTTGGTTCGGGAGATGATTTGATTTTTTTCAATCGAAATCACGTTTTTCTGAAATTCGACAGGATTTCCGATACCGTACAAGCAGGAAACCGAAGCCACCACTAAAACATCTCTGCGTCCCGATAATAGGGCAGAAGTGGTGCTTAGGCGAAGTTTCTCTAACTCGTCATTGATGGACAAATCTTTTTCAATAAAAACGCCTGTAACCGGGATGTAAGCTTCGGGTTGGTAGTAGTCGTAATAAGAAACGAAATATTGTACTGAATTGTTCGGGAAAAATTGTTTGAATTCCGAATACAATTGAGCGGCCAGGGTTTTATTGTGAGCCAAAACCAGTGTTGGTTTTTCCACTTCTTGGATTACATTGGCCATGGTAAACGTCTTTCCCGAACCGGTTACCCCTAAAAGGGTTTGGTATTTTTCGCCACTAACAATGCCTTTGACGAGTTTGTCAATGGCTTGCGGTTGATCGCCGGTAGGTTGGTATTCAGAGACAACTTGGAATTTCATATTTTAAGTACGATTTACGAAGTACAAAGTACGAAGTTTTATTTGGTTTGAATAGTACTTTTTGTAGTTTTTATAGCCGCTACAATAATGGCAGTTAGTTCTTTTGACTCTTTCATTAAAGGTTGAAAGTTTGGTTCAAAATCTAATTTTTCGATTAGACAAACTTCGAAAAGTAACTCCAAAAAATAATCACTTTCATCAATTTCTTCCTCAACAATTTTAAGTTTATTCAAAAAATCAGCAGACGATTTAGCTCTTTGTGCAGCCCTATAATTAGCCCCGACCGAACTAGAACTTCTTATCAGTTGATTTACATAAGCATTGAATTCTCTCGTTTTAGGTAATTGTGAACATAGAATCCAACAATCCAGAGCAAATCTTTTTGTCCTTTGTTTCAAATCATTTGTCATAAAAAATCAACATTTAAGCTTTCACTTACCATTTCCCACATCGTACTTCGTACTTTGTATTTCGTCCTTCGTCCTTTGTCCTAATCCCAACATTCCATCAACAGCAAATCACCTTTGTTATGGGTGATCGAGACGATGCCGTCGTTGATTACATGATTGCTGCTTCCGGTTCGGTAGCCTATGGTTAGGTCTTCGTTGGTAAGGGAATAAAAAAGATTTTGAGTCGAAATACCGCTGACTTTTCCAATAGGAATTAAAGACAGTATAGTGTTGGCGGTATACCATTTTTCGAAAACATTCGGCAGTAAAAAAACTTTAGAATGGTCATCTAAGATTACAATTTTTAACTGATTTCGGTAGGCCACTATATTGGTTAAGTTGGTGATGGTATGATCGGCGCGTTTTCCGGTTGCCCAGATTACATTGGCGGCTTTGTGGCCTTTATCGATTAAGTAATCAAAGGCTTTTTCCAAATCGGTTTTGTCCTGATTGGGTGTGTACACAATTTCAATCGGGTATTGTTTTGCTTTGTAGTATTCCGGGTCAAACCCACGATCGAAATCACCTAAAAGGACATCGACTTTAATGCCTAGTTCCAAAACGCGTTCTATGGCAGAATCTAAAACAATTACTAATGGCGACCATTCGAGCAGTTGCCCTAATAATTCCGGACTGCACATTTCGCCATTAGCAATAATTAATGCCGGTTCTTGGTCGTCTCGAACGATATGATGTGATGACATTGAAGTACGAAGTTAGAAGTTAGCGGTACGAAGTGTAAAAGTAATTAAAACACTCGTTACTTCCTATTTCGTATTTCGTACTTTGTATTTCGTACTTCGTTCTTTGTACTTTTTACTTCGTACTTTTATTGAATCACGTATTCCGAAACTTCGGTTTTACTCAAACGAAAATAGCCCAAAGGGAAATTGTCAAAGTTAGTTTGATTGATGATGTTTCCTCTGACTGTTGCTGTTGGGGTTGAAAATGGTCCCATACTGTTGGTTCCGGTTTGTTCCAACAATACATCCATATAGTTGAAGTAACCCTGAGTTACGCCGTTTAAGGTGAAAGTAAGCGTGTCACCCGGTTTTAAGTCTTCGCTGAAATACAAACCAAACATTTCGTTGTTTTGGAAGAATCGGTCTTCAATTACGCCGTATTCAGGAATGACTTTGTAGGGATCGTCGATTCTTAGGAAGTAAAAATTGGTTTCATTGACCAAGTCGTCAAAATAAAACTTCACTTCGATTTCGTTGCCCAAAACACCACCGTCATTTTCCTGTTCAACCCTTGTTACTGTAGGAGTGTTTAAAAGTTTTTCGGTAGAAGTGTAAGTTTCACCTTCGTGAATAACGGTAAGCGTATAAGTTTCGTTTACTATCGGAATAAAATTAGTGCATTTGTAAGTGCCTAATTCACTAGGATCTTCAAAGAAATCAAAAACTTGATTGGTGCTGTTGGTGATAAAAACAATTGCGTCAGACACTTTCGGAATTTCGTTAGAGAAGTATCCGCTTGTAGTAGAGAGTTTAATTTTTTGTTCGTTCCCTGCTGTTGCTGCATACCAATTGATAGAAGCTTCTATAACTAATTTAGGTTCGGCGGTGTTTAAATCAACATCAATGACTTTCTCACATGCAGTAAAAGTTAGTAAAAAGAGAAATGATAATATGTAATGAGAAGATTTCATAATCTAAAATTTGATGTTATAGGTTGCACTTGGTACTATTCCGAATATTGATAAACGCAGGGCTTCATTAGAACCTGTTTCCTGATTTTGGCGAAAAGTAATTGAAGCGGCATTTTGTCTGTTGTAAAGATTATAAATTCCGAAAACCCATTCGGCTTGCCATTTTCGGTCTTTATTTTTTCTCGGCGTTAAAGTGGCTGATACGTCTAAGCGATGATAAGTTGGTAAATTTTCTTCGTTACGACCGCTAAATACCGGAACTGTAATCCCTTCGTATTGGTATTGGCCATTCGGGAAAGTTACCGGTTGGCCGGTTTGAGCGATGAGGTTGGCACTGAAACGCCATTTTTCATTGAGTTTGTAATTGGCTACCACTGCTAAGTTGTGCAATTTATCAAAGCCGGTTTTGTACCAATTTCCGTTGTTGATTCCGGTTTCTTCCGGAGTTCTTCCGGCTACTTGTTGTTCAGTTCTGGATAAAGTATAGGAAACCCAACCTTTGAAACGGCCTGAGTTTTTTCGGAACAAGACTTCTAAACCGTAGGCTCTTGCTCTTCCGTTTAAAACCACTCTTTCAACGGCTTCGTTAGCTATCAAGTTGGCGCCATCAATGTAATCTACTCGATTTTTAATTTTTTTGAAAAACGATTCAACTTCAAGTGAATACAAATCGTTTTTGAAATTCCTGAAATATCCTAAAGCGATTTGGTCGAGCAATTGCGGTTTTAGATAACGGTCGCTTGGTGCCCAAACATCTAGAGGAGTTGGTGATTGCGTGTTGGAAATCAAATGCAAATATTGAGTCATTCGGTTGTAACCAATTTTAATCGATTGCGAATCATCTAAAACATAAGACATCGCAAAACGTGGTTCCAAATTGTCGAACTTGGCTATGGTTTTGTTTTTGCCGTAACTTACTGTGCCGATTGGTTCCGCGCTTTCGTAGATTTGGAAATCCGGGTTGAAAATTACCGGTTGGTCATTTTCGTATATATTCAACGTTTGCTGACCTAATCGTAAAAAAGAGCTCAAACGAACACCATAAGAAAGGGAGATTTTGGGCGATATTTGGTGTTCGGCATCCACATAAATGGCATTCTCCATAGCATATTTTTTGTCTAATTGTTCAGGATTGATGCCTGAATCTTCTCCGGTAGGCTCAATTTTTCCGGGATTGAAGTCGTAATAATGCGATTGTAAACCGTAGTTTAATTTGAATTTATCGGAAATGTAATGTTTGAAATCATATTTGATGTTGTAGTTTTTTATACCGCTATCCCAATTGAAACCAACAAAATCCAGACGTAATCCGTAATAATAATCAGAATAAATCATGGAAAGGTTGGAAAATAGTTTGTCTGAAAACAGATGATTCCAGCGGAAGTTGATTACGGCATTTCCGTAAGTGTTTACAAAGCTGTCGTTAAGTTGAAACACATCCCGTCCGAAGTAACCCGAAAGGTAAATGTTGTTTTTTTCATTGATGGAATAACTCAATTTGGTATTCAAATCATAAAAGTAAGCCGAGTTTGGGTTGTTGAATAGTTTTAAAAACAAATGCGCATAAGAACCGCGACCGGCTACCAAGAAAGAGCCTTTGTCTTTTACGATTGGACCTTCGGCTAAAATGCGACTTGAAATTAGTCCGATACCGCCGTTCATGTGGAAATCGTTTTTGTTGCCCTCTTTTTGATAAATATCTAATATGGAAGACAATCGGCCTCCGAAACGTGCCGGAATACCGCCTTTGTATAGTTTTAAATCTTTGATTGCGTCAGGATTAAAAACCGAAAACAGTCCAAATAAGTGAGAGGAATTGTAGATGGTCGATTCATCTAAGAGCACCAGATTCTGGTCTGCTGCGCCACCGCGAACATTGAAACCCGATTGGCCTTCGCCGGCATTGGTAACTCCGGGTAAAGTTAGAATTGATTTCAACACATCGACTTCTCCAAAAATCACCGGCATTTCTTTGATTTCTTGTATGGTGAGTTTGTTGACGCTCATTTCCGGTTTACGGATATCGACTCTTTTTTTATTGTCTACAATGACTACTTCGTCTAATTGTTGGCTACTTACGTTAAGGTAAAAGTTTTTTTTAAGGTCTTGGTTGAGTTTGATTTTTTCGGTTACCGTTTGATAGCCCATATAGTTAATGGATACAGTATATTCGCCTTCGGGTAAAGTGATTGAGTAGAAGCCGTATTCATTGGTTACTAAACCGGTTTTAGTTTCTTCCACAAAAAGCGAAACACCAATCAAAGTTTCTTTGTTTTTCTCATCGGCCACTACACCACTGACGGTGAACTTTTTTTGTGCTTGGAGCGATACGCTCAACAAGAGTATCAAAACAATAGTAAAAGTATTTTTTGTCATAGGGTTAGGTTATGTTGCAAAATTCTTAATAAAATGCTCGACTTGCTACTAATCATTTGTTAATCTTTGGTTAATTTAAAATTGGAGTTTTGATTTAATTAAATACATTTATCTTTGAAAAAAATTGTGTTATGAAGGCTTTGCTTTCTTTTATATTATTGTTGTCTTTTGGAAAGGGTTACTCACAATTTGAGTTGCCAAAAAAGACTATAAAGATTGCGCCGGTAACCAATCCAACCGGTCAGGTAGCTCCAACCTCCTCAAAATCGATCACTTACCCAAGTATTTTTGACAAGAAAGACAAGTTGCTGGATAATGTTTCTTTGCTTAATAGAAAAATTGAACCTGAAAAAAGTATCATGGAGCAAGAGCAGTTTGCCAATCCCTCTAAAGAGTATACTGATAGGATGAACAAAAAGAACAGCGACGGTGAGATTTTAGAGCGGTTTAAGAGTGATAGTTTTTTAGGTCAGTTCAAAACGGGAACCAAAATAATCAGTATTGCTTGTCGTGATCACGAAGCTCCCGATGGTGATGTTGTTCGCATTTGGCTAAATGACAGAATAGTAGTGGATGGTGTATTATTGGATTTAGATTATAAAGAAATCTTTTTGGATTTGAATGAAGGGATCAATAAAATTGAAATTGAAGCAATGAATCAAGGTGCTTCCGGACCAAATACGGCTCAATTTGTAATTTATGATGAAAAGAAAGGAATGATTACTTCTAATAAATGGAACTTAACTACCGGAGTAAGAGCGAAGTTGATTATTCTTAAAAATGATGGAAACTTAGAAGAACAAAAATAAAAAAGCGTCTCGATGGAGACGCTTTTTTTATGATGTAACCGACTTATACTAACTTCGAAAGTATAGTATTGAAGGTTTGACTTGGTCGCATGGCTTTATCAGTTAGTTCTTTTGAAGGTTGGTAGTAACCGCCAATTTGCTGAGGTTTTCCTTGTGCTCCGATTAGCTCTTCATTGATTTTCGCTTCGTTTGCGTTTAATTCAGCTGCGATTTGCGTGAATTTGGCTTGCAATTCGGCATCTTTGGTTTGCGTTGCTAAAGCTTCTGCCCAATACATTGCTAAATAAAAATGAGAACCTCTGTTATCAATTTGGCCTACTTTACGTGCCGGAGATTTATCGGTGGCTAAGAATTTTTCTGTGGCTACGTCTAAAGCTTCTGCTAAAACCATGGCTTTAGTATTATTTTGAGTTTGAGCCAAATGTTCTAAGGAAGCGCCTAATGCTAAAAATTCGCCTAACGAATCCCAACGCAAATAACCTTCTTCAATAAATTGTTCGATGTGTTTTGGTGCAGAACCACCGGCTCCGGTTTCAAATAAACCACCGCCGTTCATCAATGGAACGATAGATAGCATTTTGGCCGAAGTGCCGACTTCTAAAATTGGGAATAAATCGGTTAAGTAATCGCGCAAAACGTTTCCGGTAACTGAAATAGTGTCTAGACCTTTGCGGATTCTGTCTAAAGTTACTTTAGTCGCGTCAATCGGATTCATGATGCGGATGTCTAATCCTGTAGTATCGTAATCTTTTAAATATAAGTTTACTTTTTTAATGATTTCACGGTCGTGTGCACGGTTTTCATCTAGCCAGAAAATGGCAGGGGTTGCAGACAAACGAGCTCTGTTAACGGCTAATTTCACCCAGTCTTGGATAGGTGCATCTTTGGTTTGGCACATTCTGAAAATGTCTCCGGTTTCAACGGCTTGTTCCATGTAAACATTGCCATCAGCATCTGTTACTCGCATAGTTCCGTCTGCCTCTGCTTGGAATGTTTTGTCGTGTGAACCGTATTCTTCCGCTTTTTGCGCCATCAAACCTACATTCGGAACCGAACCCATTGTTCTTGGATCTAATGCGCCGTTGGTTTTACAGTCTTCGATAGTGGCTACATAAAGTCCGGCATAACAACGATCCGGAATTAGGGCAAAAGTATCTTGTGCTTTTCCTTCTTTGTTCCACATCTGTCCCGAAGTTCTGATCATCGCCGGCATGGAAGCATCTACGATTACGTCAGAAGGCACGTGGAAGTTAGTGATGCCTTTGTCAGAATTCACCATGGCAAGTGCCGGTCCGTTGGCTATCGCTGTTTCAATAGCTGTAATGATTTCGGCTTCTTTCGGATGGCCGGCAATTTTGGCGTATAAATCGCCTAAGCCATTATCGGCTTTGTAGCCTAACGATTTGAAAACGTCACTGTATTTAGCAAAAACATCTTTGAAATATACTTCGACCATGGCTCCGAAAATAATTGGGTCGGATACTTTCATCATCGTGGCTTTTAAGTGCGCAGATAACAAAACGCCTGCAGCTTTGGCTTCTTCTATTGTTTGAGCAACAAAGGCTTTTAAGGCTTTTAAATTCATTACTGAAGAATCAATAACTTCACCTGCTTTTAGAGCAGATAGGCCTTTTAATTCTTTAGTTGAACCGTCTTTGCTGACGAATTCAATTTTGAATTGGGCAGCATTTTCCAGAGTAACCGATTTTTCAGTACCGTAGAAATCACCTTCGGTCATGAAAGCCACTTTGGTTTTAGAATCATTAGACCAAGCGCCCATCGAATGCGGATTGGCTTTGGCGTAATTTTTTACCGCTTTCGGTGCTCTACGGTCAGAGTTTCCTTCGCGTAAAACCGGGTTTACGGCTGAGCCCAAAACTTTAGCATAGGAAGTTTTGATGGCTTTTTCTTCATCGTTTGTGGGATTGTCGGGGTAATTCGGAACTGCGAAGCCATGCGCTTGTAGTTCGGCAATAGCATCGGTTAACTGTGGAATAGAGGCCGAAACGTTGGGTAATTTTATGATGTTGGCTTCAGGCGTTGTCGCCAGTTGGCCTAATTCTGCTAAAGCATCGTTTACTTTTTGGTTTTCTTTTAAATAACCAGGGAAGTTGGCTAGTATTCTGCCGGCAAGGGAAATATCTCTCAATTCAATATCAATATTGGCAGGGGTTGTAAAGGCTTGTACTATAGGTAAGAACGAATGAGTGGCCAACATAGGCGCTTCATCGGTAAGCGTGTAATGGATTTTCGATTTTTGTGTCATTGTAGTATTTTTTATTCGTATTGTTTGTTGGTGTTGTGTTGTTTGAAAGTGCTTATTTTGAAGCAAACAAATATAAGTAAATCACTATTACGCTCGATTGGTTTTGAGCGAAATCGATTGAATTATCAAATTGACAATTTGAGGAGTTTAAATTAGCAAAATGACAATCTGTAGTGTGTATTTTGGTAAAATGATAATTTTTCAGGCTAAATTTTAAACATAAAAAAGCCCCGATAAAATCGAGGCGTTTTTATAAGTACAAAGTTTAGAATTATCTTCTTCTTTCTTTGATTTTTGCTTTTTTACCGGTAAGTTCTCTAAAGTAGTAGATACGAGCTCTTCTAACTTTACCTCTTTGGTTCACTTCTACTTTTTGTAATGCCGGCATGTTTACTGGGAAGATACGCTCTACACCAACAGCACCTGACATTTTGCGGATTGTGAAAGTTTCAGTCAATCCTGCACCTTTTCTTTGGATAACAACACCTTTGAAAAACTGAGTTCTTGTTTTTTCACCCTCTTTAATTTCGTAGTAAACAGTGATAGTATCACCGGCACCGAAAACAGGGAAATCTTTTTTTGTTGATAATTCGTTATTAACGAAATCTACTAAATTTGCCATTTTTAAAAACTATTATGGTTTAAAATCTGAGCAACATTCACGGTTTTCGCCAGAGGTTGGTCAAATGTGGGGGCAAAGATAGAAAAGAATTACGAATTATGGATTATGAATTATGAATTTTTTTTAGGTTTTTTGAAGAGTGTAAAGTATTAGAAGTCAAATTGTTATAGACTGGTCTACTCGCTCTTAACTCTTAACTCACAACTTTTTCTACTCTTCAAGCAAGTCAGGGCGTCTGTTTTTGGTGTGTTCGTATGCCTTGTCTTCACGCCATTTCTCTATTTTGGCAAAATGACCGCTGGTCAAGACTTCCGGGACTTTCCAACCTTTGTAATCGGCTGGTCTGGTATAGATTGGTCCTGATAATAAATTGTCTTGAAAACTATCCGTTAAAGCCGAAGTTTCATCGCTCAAAACTCCCGGAATCAAACGAATAATCGCATCGCAAAACACTATGGCGCCAATTTCTCCACCCGAAAGTACATAATCGCCAATCGAAATTTCTTTGGTAATAAAATGGTCTCGAACGCGTTGGTCCACGCCTTTATAATGTCCGCAAAGAATAATAATATTCTCGTACATCGACATGGTATTGGCCATTTTTTGGTTCAAGGTTTCGCCGTCGGGCGACATGTAAATGATTTCGTCGTAAGTTCTTTGGCTTTTCAAATGCGTGATGCAATCGTCAATAGGCTGTATCATCATGACCATACCGGCGCCACCGCCAAATTGGTAGTCGTCTACGCTTTTTTGCTTGTTGGTGGTGTAATCTCTGAGGTTGTGAAAATGCACTTCTACCAATCCTTTTTCGATGGCGCGTTTCATGATTGAGCCTTCAAACGGACTTCGCAATAAATCGGGTAATATGGTGATGATGTCTATTCGCATGGAGATAAATAATGTGCAAAGATAGGTATAATGATTTGTTGATAAAATAAACCTTATTCAAATTGAACTTTTTCTATATTCGCAGCAAACACAGTCAGTATGGAAGTAAAAGATAATATCGATTTCGGGAAAGGTTTTATCAGTGGTTATACCTCAATATTTTTAGGCGCTTTATCATTTTTGGGCGTTTTATGCTTTAAGTATCCTGAGTGGTTAACGACACCTGAGTTCAGAGAGATTTACACCGGAGAGTCGATGAAAATACTACTTACGGCTTCTATCATAGCCTCTTTCTTTTTCGGTTTGATTAGTTTTATAGTGAGTAAGCAAAAGAAATTTGCGCTCATTGGATTGATTTTTTGCACATTAGCTATTGTTTTGGGAGGATTTAACGTAGCTCCGTCAGCTGTTGGTGCTACTAAATGGCATTTAGGGTTGGATTGGTTGTTGCTAGACTTGCTTTTAATGGCAGTTATTTTTATTCCGATAGAAATGGTTTTTCCTAAGCGAAAAGAGCAAAAAACTTTTCATGAAGAATGGCGAACCGATTTGGTTTATTTTGTGGTTAGTCATTTGTTGATTCAGTTTTTCGGAGCTATTACACAACAACCTGCCAAGTTATTTTTTGGTTGGATGGGACTTTCAGATTTGCAAAATTGGGTTCAAAATCTGCCTTTTTTGGTAGAATTGTTTATGGCGTTTTTTATAGCTGATTTATTTCAGTATTGGACCCATCGTTTTTTCCACAGCCACCACTTTTTATGGCGATTTCACTCCATTCATCATTCCACCGAGAATATGGATTGGTTGGCCGGTTCGAGAACTCATTTTGTAGATATTTTTGTAACCCGATCGATGGCTTTTATTCCGCTTTATGTATTTGGATTCTCAACTATAACATTTAATGTTTATGTTGTTTTTATGGCCATTCACGCGGTGTTGATTCATGCCAACACTCGAATTAACTTTGGCTTTCTCAAATATGTTTTTGCTACACCTCAATACCACCATTGGCACCATTGTAAAGATTCTGAACATTACGGAAAAAATTTTGCCACTATTTTTCCTTTTATTGATAAGTTGTTCGGAACGTATTATTTACCCGGTGCAACATGGCCCAAAGACACCGGATTGTTAGAAGCCAACTATCCGAAAGGTTATTTGAAACAAGCCGTTTATCCCTTTACTAAGAGTCCGTTTGACAGTGATTTGAATATGGAAGAGTATTCCAAAAGGTAATTACTTTTTTGTGCCCAAAATAGAATACACCATCGGGATTTTATTCTCCAAATGCTTTATTCTGAACTTCCCTTTTTCAAATTCTTCTGTCTTATTAAAGCAGTTGTAGGGCGAATAATCGTATTCGTTAAAAGAGTTGATTTCCAAACCACTTTGTATCAAACTATTCAAAATCTCACTAATCGGATGGTTCCAAGTGATGGTTTTGGTTTCTATGTCGGCTTGCTTGTCGGCATAAGTTCCGGTTTCGCTTTCCACAATCGGTTCCACATTAAAATAATTATAGAAAACCGTTTCAAAATCATTGTCAAACATCCAAACCACCGGATGAAAATCGGCCATGATAAATTGTCCGTTTGGTTTTAAAAAATGGGAGACTACCTTTGCCCATTTTTCCAAATCGGGAAACCAACCAATAGTGCCGTAACTGGTGAAAACGATGTCAAATTTTTTAGAGATGAAATTCGGAGCGTCATAAATATCGCAGCAAACAAATGTTGACTCAAGGTTTAGTTTTTGAGCTATTTCTTGAGCTCTTGCTATAGCTTTATCTGACAAATCCACGCCGGTTACTTCGGCACCCATTCGCGCCAATGAAAGCGTGTCTTGTCCAAAGTGACATTGTAAATGCAATATTTTTTTACCGGAAACATCGCCTAATACGTTTAGTTCGATTTCGTTTAAAGTTGATTTTCCCTTTAGAAAACCTTCCATATCATAAAAATCGGAAGCCATATGAACATCCACTTTATCGTTCCAAGTGGCTTTGTTGGTGTTAAGGTAATCAGTGGGTTCTTTTTTCATTTTAAACATCGGAGTTTGTTATTTGATGACCAAATTTACAAGATATTATAGTAACTTTGCACCACATTTTTAACAATTCAAGCAATGGAAAACGGAATATACGCTAAATTCAATACGACCAAAGGTTCGATTTTAGTAAAACTAACACACGATTTAACACCGGGAACGGTTGGGAACTTTGTAGGATTAGCCGAAGGACAATTGGAAAATTCGGCCAAACCTATGGGCAAACCTTATTATGATGGTTTGAAATTCCACAGAGTCATTCCTGATTTTATGATTCAAGGCGGTTGTCCGCAAGGCATAGGTTCAGGCGGTCCGGGGTATAATTTTGACGATGAATTTCATGTAGATTTGCGTCACGACAAGCCGGGTGTTTTATCGATGGCGAATGCTGGTCCAGGTACTAATGGGTCGCAATTTTTTATCACACACGTACCAACCACTTGGTTAGATGAGAAGCACACCGTTTTCGGTCACGTAGTAGAAGGTCAAGAGATTGTAAACGAAATTGCCCAAGGCGATATTATTGAAAACATAGAGATTGTCAGAGTAGGAGACGAAGCTCAAAAATGGAATGCCATCGAGTCTTTCAGAACTTTTGAAGGTTCTCGTCAAAAAAGAATCGAAGAAGCCAAGAAAGCTGCCGAAGCTGCCATGGAAAAATTAGCGGCCGGTTTCGATAAAACAGACAGTGGTTTGCGATACAAAATCATCCAAAAAGGGAACGGGAAAAAAGCAGAAAACGGAAAAACAGTTTCTGTTCACTACACCGGACAATTAGAAAGCGGGAAGACATTTGACTCATCTTATCCCCGCAAAAAGCCCATTGAATTTCCTCTTGGAAAGGGTCATGTTATCGAAGGTTGGGATGAAGGGATTGCCTTGTTGCAAGTTGGCGATAAAGCGCGTTTCGTGATTCCGTCTTATTTAGGATACGGTTCCAGCGGCGCCGGAGGAGTAATTCCGCCAAATGCTACTTTGATTTTTGATGTGGAATTGATGGACGTTAAGTAAGGTTTCAATTGGCACGAGCTAAAAATTAATATTTGATTAAAACTGAATCCCAATCTTTTACGGTTGGGATTTTTATTTACATTTACTTCAACCAATAACTAAAAATCATGAAATACAAAGTACTAACCTTGGCTGTTTTGGCCACAATCATTTATTCTTGCGCATCGAAATCGACAGTGCCAACGGTTGAAACTCCTAAAGAAGAAATAAAATTTGCGGTAACATTGACAGCGGAATTAGCCGAAGGAAAATCCCTTTACGAAAACAATTGTGCCAATTGTCATTCCTTGTACAAAGCTAATGATTTCAATGCGGAACAATGGAAACCTATCGTATTAGACATGCAGAAAAAAGCCGGATTAAATGATGCGCAAGGGCAGAAAATTTACAACTATCTAACCTCTCAATAGTAATGAACACTCTTCGGGGTGTTTTTTTATTTTAAAAATAATACATTTGAAAAAAGTTTTTTTAAATGTTATTCAACTCGCTTGATTTTGCTTTCTTTCTGCCAATCGTGTTTGTTTTGTATTGGTTTTTCTTTGCTAAGGCATTAAAGTGGCAAAATGTATTGTTGCTGGCAGCGAGTTATTATTTTTACAGTTGTTGGGATTGGAGGTTTTTGTTTCTATTAATCTTTTCTACTGCCTTAGACTATTACAGCGGACACAAGATTGCGCAATCGCTTCACCACAAAAAGAAGTGGCTGATTCTAAGTGTCGGCATTAATTTAGGGTTTCTGGGCGTGTTTAAATATTACAATTTCTTTGTCGAATCTTTTGCTGATTTTTTAGGCAGTTTTGGCATCCAACAAAGTTATTCTACTTTAAATGTTATCTTACCCGTTGGGATTTCATTTTATACTTTTCATGGTTTGTCCTATGTGTTTGATGTGTATAACAATAAAATTAAGCCTTGTGACAATTGGGTAAACTACAGCTTATTCGTTAGCTTTTTTCCTTTATTGGTGGCCGGTCCGATAGAAAGAGCAACGCATTTGCTACCACAAGTCGAAAAACCAAGAACCTTTGATTATGGCAAAGCCATTGATGGTTTGCGTCAGATATTATGGGGTTTGTTTAAAAAAATGGTCATTGCCGATAACTGTGCCAAATTTGCGAACGTTATATTCGAAAATTCTGCCGATGAAACCGGAAGTACTTTGGCACTCGGAGCGTTGTTTTTTACCTTCCAAATTTATTGCGACTTCTCGGGCTATTCCGATATTGCTTTAGGAACGGCCAGATTGTTTGGGTTTGAATTGCTACAAAATTTCAAGTTCCCTTATTTCTCTCGAGACATAGCCGAGTTTTGGCGTAGATGGCATATTTCATTGTCTTCTTGGTTTCGCGATTATCTGTATTTCCCTTTGGGCGGAAGTCAAGGCTCAATTGGCTTAAAAGTGCGAAACACGTTCATTATTTTTTTAGTCAGCGGTTTTTGGCATGGTGCTAATTGGACCTTCATTGTTTGGGGTTTGCTCAATGCCATTTATTTTTTGCCACTGTTGTTAGCCAATAAAAACCGCGTTAATTTAGATGTAGTGGCACAAGGAAGGTATTTGCCGAATCTGAAGGAAGTATTTCAAATGACAGTGACTTTTTCACTAACCGTAATCGCCTGGATTTTCTTTAGAGCCAACGATTTGTCTCACGCTTTTCAGTATTTGACATCGATGTTTACGGAACAATTGTTTACCATGCCGACACAATTTCCGATATATTTAATAGTTCTGTTGGCTTTTTTTATAACCGTAGAATGGTTGGGCAGGGCTAATAATTTTGCCATTCAAAAGTTAGGTTTTCTGCGGTTCCGAATTTTACGCTGGGGATTTTATACGGTTTTATTGTTTTTAATTTTCACCTTTATGGTAACAGAAGAAACACCATTTATTTACTTCCAATTTTAGCATGAAAAAGTTTATTAAACAATTTGTTTTGTTTCTGTCATTTTTTGCAATGGCTTACTGCTTAATGGTTTGTGTGATTGGTGAATTTGCGCCTTATCATTTCAGAAATGTACTCAATTATCGCTTGGGTTCTAACGGGTATCTGCATTCTAAAATTAAGGAAATTAAAGACTACAAAAATGTCGATATCCTTTTCATCGGTACTTCGCATGCCTATAGAGGATTTGATGTCAGAATTTTTAAAGACAAAGGGTATCATACTTTTAATTTGGGTTCGAGTATACAAACACCAATTCAGACCCATATTTTGTTTCAAAGATATTTAGATAAACTTCAACCCAAATTGGTAGTGTACGATGTTAACCCCGAGATTTTCGGCAGCGATGGCGTGGAATCGGCTTTAGATGTTATTTCAAACGACAGCATCAATTGGGATTCCTGCAAAATGGCTGTGGAAGTCAATAATGTGAAGACCTACAACACGCTGATTTTTGCATTGTACAAGCAAATTACCAATGCCAATGCAAACTTTAAAGAGCCAATTGTCAGGGCTAAAGACACCTATATTTCCGGTGGTTTTGTCGAAAAGGAAATCACTACTTTAACCTCAGATAAGCAATACGATAAAGTTCGGTATCAATTGGATGAGCAACAACTCCGTTTTTTTACACAAAACCTCCAAATGCTTCGTGACCGTAAGATTCCTTTTGTCTTGGTTCACATGCCTTTGACCAAAAGATTGTATCAATCCAAGTTGAATTATCCTGAATTTTCTAAGTTAATGCAGCATAAATCAGGAGGAAGTTATTACGACTTCAACCAAATGATAAAATTAGACGACAGTCTTCATTTTTACGATGACAATCACCTTAATCAAAACGGAGTGACCATTTTTGATGCCTTTTTCATTTCAAAAATGGAAGAAGAAAAGGTATTGGTTTCCGATAATTAATTTTGCTATACCAAAAATCCGTCAGGCAAAATTGCTCCTTTTTTAACTACGATTATACCGTCTTTTATTGTGTATAAAGGCGTGTTAGTGTCTTCTAAATGTTTTCCGCCATTGAGTCTCACGTCATTTCCGATACGACAATCTTTATCGATTATGGTATTGTTAAAATAACAACGTTCTCCAATGCCGATGTTAATGATACCTTGTAAAGTATTGGTTCTGATTTCTTCTAAATTTTGATAGTAGTCATTTCCCATCAAATAAGAATTTATAATGGTTGAGCCAAAACCTATGCGACTTCTAATGCCAATCACGGAGTGTTCTATGGTAACCCCGTTTAAAATGCAACCTTCAGCAATGACCGATTTGTCTATGGTAGAAGCACCGGTTATTTTAGACGGCGGTAAAACACGTGCACGGGTATAAATTTTACTGGAATTGTCAAAAAGATTGAACTTTGGAATGTCATCGGTTAATCCTAAGTTGGCTTCAAAAAAAGAATCGATGTTTCCAATATCGGTCCAATAACCTTCATATTGATAGCTCAGTATCTTTTGTTTGCCGATAGCTTGCGGAATGATTTCCTTGCCAAAATCTTTGGTGTCGGGATTTTTCATTAAATCTACCAGCAAATCTTTGTTGAAAATATAAATTCCCATGGAAGCCAAATAATTTTTGCCTTCTGCTTGTGATTCCTGACTTACTTCCGAAGTCCATTGAGGCAATAAATCGGCATGAGGTTTTTCAATAAATGAAGTGATGTAATTTTCGGAATCGGTCTTCAAAATTCCAAATTCAGGCGCTTCTTTGGCAGTAACCGGTAAGGTAGCAATGGTAATATCGGCACCACTTTTTTCATGGGCATTAATCATTTTATTGAAGTCCATTTGGTACAATTGGTCTCCGGAAAGAATAAGCGCATAATCAAATTCGTGGTTCATAAAATGGTGCATACATTGTCTGACGGCATCGGCTGTACCTTGGAACCAAGTTGGGTTGTCGGGCGTTTGTTCGGCCGCTAAAATATCAACGAATGCCGTACTGAAATGGCTAAAATGATAGGTGTTTTTGATGTGCTGGTTTAAGGAAGCCGAATTGAATTGGGTTAACACAAACATCCTTTTAATTTCTGAATTGATACAATTAGAAATCGGAATGTCTACCAAGCGGTATTTTCCGGCTATCGGAACCGCCGGTTTGGAACGGGTTTGGGTTAGCGGTGCTAATCTTGAACCTTGTCCGCCACCTAAAATAATGGCGAGTGTACTTTTGTTAATCATAATCTTATCGTTTGGTGGTTAACTTTTAGGCTTTTTCTTTTTCAAATCGTTTGATGACTTCTTCGTAATAGTCATAAGTGGTTTTGGCAATGGCGGTCCAACTGAATTTTTCCAAAACTCTTTTCCGACCGGCTTTACCCATTTGGAGGGCTAAATTTTCATCTTTCAATAATAGATTTACTTTGGCTGCAAAATTTCTTTGAAATACTTCCGGGGCTTTCGGATTGAAATCGGTTCGGGAAAGGCTTTCTAATTCAATTAAATAACCCGTTTCACCTTCCACAATAATTTCGGGTATGCCGCCTACAGCCGATCCAACTACTGGAGTTTCGCAGGACATGGCTTCGAGATTGATGATGCCGAACGGTTCGTATAATGACGGACAGGCAAAAACGCGAGCATGACTGTACAGTACTTTGATTTTCTCGCGTGGTAGCATTTCAGAAATCAGTATGACACCTTTCCGATGGGTTTTTAAATCACTGATTAAGGCTTCGGTTTCTTTGGCAATTTCGGGTGTATCCGGAGCTCCGGCACAAAGTACTATTTGGCAATTTTCGTCGAAATACTTGGCTGCAGCAATCAATTGCGAAATTCCTTTTTGACGGGTAATCCGACCTACAAAAAGCACAAACGGAACATCAGGATTGATTCCATATTCATTTAATAAATCAGGATCAAAAGTTGGGGCATAAAAATCAGGATCGATACCGTTGTGAATAACGGTCACTTTTTCGGGATTTACGCCATAAGCTTCGATGACATCGGTTTTCATTTGTTCGCTCACAGCTATAATTCCGTCTGCTGTATTGTAAGCATGATGTTCAATCCATCGGGACAAAAAATAACCATTGCCCAATTGCTCCACTTTCCATGGGCGATGCGTTTCCAAACTATGAGTGGTTAATATTAATGGCGATTGTAGCAATTCTCTGGAAAAAATACCGGCCAAATGGGTATACCAAGTATGACAATGGATTACATCAGCCTCAGTCGTATGTTGCGACATTTCGACATTTTTGCTCAAATTATGAAACATTTTGAGGTGTGAATTATCGGAGTCATTAGGTTTGGTAAGCGAAGATTGAATGCCAAGCACGGTCATAGTGTCGGTAACCGATTCTTGGTCACCAAAGCAGCGTACTTCAACTTTACCCAACTTGGCCAATTCCTGACTTAAAAAATCGATATGTACTCCGGCGCCGCCATAAATGTTGGGCGGAAATTCATTGGTGAATAAGGCAATTTTCATGTGATAAACCTATGGGTCATTTATTAAAACCTAAAAGTATTAAATATATTCAACTTTTCTGCTCACAACAACCATACAAATACTATACAAAATCAATTTTCATCATTATTTTTGTGTCAAAACAATACAGAAATATGGAAAATACAAAAGAGCGGTTATTGGCATGGAGTACTTTTGAACAAGTTGATATTCGAATTGGTACCATCTTGGAAGCTACTGATTTTCCTGCGGCCCGAAAACCGGCTTATCAATTGGTCATAGATTTTGGCCCGGATATCGGTTTGCTGAAATCTTCGGCTCAAATCACCAAACGGTATTCGAAAGAAGGTTTGTTGGGCAAACAAATTGCAGCAGTGGTAAATTTTCCGCCGAAACAAATCGGCAACTTTATGAGCGAATGTTTGGTATTGGGTTCTGTTGGTGCAGAGAATGATATTGTTTTGCTGACTTCCGATTTGAAAGCCGAAAACGGATTGCGAATCGCATAAAAAAAAGTCCAAAACCTTTCAGCTTCGGACTTGTTTTCTACTAGTCACTAATCACTAGTCACTAATTACTAATTACTTAAGTAGTTATATATCATCAAAATCGATGTCGGTGAAACTTTTATCGATGGGTTTGGTTTCTTCATTTATTTCGTTATGGTATTCTTTTTTAAAGTCTTTTTGGTGTCTTTCCGAAATTACTTCTTCACCTTTATGGTTTAATACGTAGGCTGTCATTTCTTCTAAAATTTCAGTAAAGGCTGCGAAATCTTCTTTGTACAAATAAATTTTGTGTTTTTTAAAGTGAAACGAACCGTCTTCTTCAGTAAACTTTTTGCTTTCAGTAATGGTAATATAGTAATCATCTGCTTTGGTAGCCCTAACATCGAAGAAATAGGTTCTTCTTCCGGCTCTTAAAACTTTAGAAAAAATCTCGTCTTTTTCTAACATATCATTTTCTCTCATATTCTTTCGGTCAATTAATAAGGTTTCTGTACAGTTCAAAAATGGTAAAATTTTTGTTACGAAACAACAATTTAATTTAATTCTTTTTCCGAAAGTTGTTTTACATATAAGTCGGCATAATACCCCGGTTGGTTTATTAATTGATTATGAGAACCTTCTTGAATAATTTGTCCGTCTTCGAGGATGATAATCTTGTCGGCATTTTTGGCTGATGAAACCCGGTGGCTTACAATGATAGTGGTTTTATCTTTAGAAATCTGAAGGAGATTGTTTAAAATTTGCTCTTCAGTTTCCGTATCTACCGCTGATAAACAGTCGTCAAACAACAAAATTTCCGGATTTTTGATGATGGCTCTGGCAATGGAAACCCTTTGTTTTTGTCCGCCCGAAAGGGTGATGCCGCGTTCGCCCAGGATAGTATCGTATTGCAGGTTAAAGTTGATAATATTGTCGTGAACCACTGCTTTTTTAGCAGCGTCAATCACTTCTTCATCGGTGGCGTTTTCTTTCCCGAATTTGATGTTATTTTTAATCGTATCCGAGAACAAAAAGGCGTCTTGCGGCACTATACCAATGCTGTTTCTTAAGTCGTATAAATTAACGTCATCAATGGCTTTTCCGTCTATGGTAATCTGTCCTTCTTTGATATCGTACATACGGGTAATCAAAGACAGTATGCTCGATTTTCCGGAACCGGTTTGGCCTAAAATGGCGAGTGTTTCTCCTTTTTTGACTTTGAAAGAGATGTTTTTCAGCGCTGTAATTTCGGTATCTTCGTAGGTGTAGCTGACGTTTCTTAATTCGATTTCGCCTTCAATTTTGGTATTGTCTTTGGCTTTGTTTTTGATTTCTGGACTGACTTTTAAAAATTCGTTGATTCTTTTTTGAGAGGCTTCCGCTTCTTGTACTAAAGACGATACCCAACCAATAGATGCCACAGGCCAAGTCAACATATTCACGTAAAGGATAAACTCGGCTATAGTGCCGATGCTTTTGATGTCGCCTTTTATATACATCAATCCGCCAAAATAGATCACTACCAAATTACTTACCCCAATCAAAGCAATCATCAGCGGACCGAAGAGCGATTGTACTCGCGCCAAACTCATGCTTTTGGTTTTGCTTTCTTTGGCCAAATCGACAATTTCTTCTTGGTATTGCTTTTCTAAAGCATAGGCTTTGACGACTCGTATACCGGAGAAAATCTCTTGTGTAAAACTTGAAATCTTCGATAAATATTGTTGGAAAGTGGTGCTTCGTTTATTGATTTCTGAACTCAATCGGAAAATGATAAAAGACAAAATCGGCAAAGGCAAAATGGTGTATAAAGTTAGCAAAGGCGAGACATTGTACATATAAATGATCACTACTGTAAAACGAATAAAAGTATTGATAGTGTACATCACTGCCGGACCAACATACATTCGTACTTTGGCCACATCTTCGCTGATGCGATTCATTAAATCACCGGTACGGTTTTTTTTGTAGAAGTTTTGGTCTAATACTTCGTAGTGTTTGAAGACTTCGTTTTTCAAGTCAAATTCTACGTGACGCGACATTACGATAAGGGTTTGTCGCATCAAAAAAGTTAAAACGCCGGCAATTAATGTTGTTCCGATAATCCAGAGGATGTTTTCAATCAATTCGGACTTGATCAAATCACTACTCATTTTATCTGCATGAAAACTCTCTATCGCTTGAAAAGACTGACTCACTAGCTTCGGTGTGAATAAGGAGAAAATTTGAGCGATAATAGTGATTAAAATTCCTAATAAAAAATGGAATTTATATTTGACAAAATATTTGTTTAAATATTGAAGTTCTTTCATCTTAATTTTAAAGAAATGGGTAGTTTTGGCTAAATTTTGTTAAAATATTTACGAATAAATAAATTATGGTATTCTTGCTTTAAACTGAATTTATTAACAAATTACTAATTATTTCTCGTATTGAAGCGATTTGTTGAATAATATTTTATTTTTGTACCGACTTTTTTAAAAAGTCTCAAATTAATACAACTGCATATGACTTCAGAAATCACCACACCGGTCGAGCTCAAAAAAATGGATCCTGTTTTCGGTCAACTTTCTTTTGACAATCATGAACAAATAGTTTTTTGTCACGACAAAGATACAGGTTTAAAAGCAATTATTGGTATTCATAATACAGTTATGGGACCGGCGCTTGGAGGAACCAGAATGTGGAATTACGCTAATGAATGGGAAGCTTTAAATGATGTTTTAAGACTTTCAAGAGGTATGACCTTCAAGTCTGCAATCACAGGTTTGAACCTTGGTGGAGGCAAAGCGGTAATCATTGGCGATTCAAAAGCAGATAAAACCCCGGAAATGATTACCCGTTTCGGAGAGTTTGTCAACTCATTAAGCGGCAAATATATCACAGCCGAAGATGTTGGGACAACTACTGAAGATATGGACAGGATTCACAAAGTAACCCATTTTGTTACCGGTATTTCCGAATCCATCGGAGGATCAGGCAATCCGTCTCCGGTTACGGCTTATGGCGTTTTTATGGGAATGAAAGCCGCCGCCAAATACCAATTCGGGTCTGACAATTTAGAAGGGAAAAAAGTATTAGTTCAAGGAACCGGACATGTTGGCGAAACCTTAATCAGTTACTTGACAAAAGAAGGTGCTGAGGTTTTTGTTTCCGATATTCACCAAGATAAAATGGAAAATATGGTTGCTAAATACGGTGCCAAAATTTTCACCGGAGCCGATTTATACACTGCCGATGTTGATATCTACTCACCTTGTGCTTTGGGAGCTACCATCAATGATGAAACCGTTCATAAAATCAAAGCTAAAGTAATTGCAGGTGCGGCAAACAATCAGTTGGCTGTTGAAGCGGTTCACGGGCAAATCTTAAGAGAAAGAGGCATTGCTTACGCACCGGATTTCTTGATTAACGCCGGTGGTATCATCAATGTTTACGGCGAAATCGTAAAATATGGTAAAGACCAAGCCATGAGAATGACTGAAAATATCTATAACACTACCTTGGAAATTTTCAGTTTTGCGGATGTTAATAATATGACCACGCAACAAGCGGCCATGCAAATTGCGCAAAACAGAATTGACCAAAGAAAAAAAGAAAACGCTGCTAAATAAGTAGTAAGTTTTTTAAAATATTCCTATTTTTGCAAAGCGAAAGAACTCCTTTCGCTTTGTTAATTTTTAAAAGTTCTTATCCGTGTTAAACAGAAGACATATCCGAGTAAAAGTGATGCAATCGATTTACGCTATGCATCAAAAAAATTCTGAAGAGTTAGAAAAAGAGGAAAAATTCTTAATACAAAGTATTGATAATATTCAGGATTTGTACTTGATTATGTTGTCTTCGTTAACGGAAATTCGAAAAAAAGAAATTATTTTCTTAGAAGCTTCCAGCAAAAAGCACTTAGCCACACCGGAAGAGAAAAATCCAAACTTCAAATTTGTCAACAATGCTGTTTTACTTCAATTAGAAGAAAACAATTCGTTGAGTATCGCTCTAGAAAGCAGAAAAATCAATAATTGGTCGCTTAATGATGACTATATTTTGATTTTATTAAATGAAATTAAGCAAAGTGATTTGTATTCTAAATACATGAGCAACCGAACTAATACTTTCGAGGAAGACAAACAGTTTGTGTTGGATATGTTTACCGAATTAATTGCGCCTAACGAAAAATTATACGAATATTTGGAAGACTACAAGCTAACGTGGATTGATGATATTCCGTTAGTGAATACTCAAATTCAAAAGCAACTCAAGCAAGTTTCCGCTAAAGAAGACTTCAAAGTAGTCAAATTGTATAAGGATGAAGAAGACAGAGAGTTTGTAGGTCATTTGTTCAGAAAAACTGTTTTGAATGAAGTGGAACTGGCCAAAGAATACATTGATAAAACGCCTAATTGGGATGCCGACCGTATTGCCGAAATTGACACCATCATTTTGAAAATGGCCATTTGCGAATTTTTAAAGTTTCCGTCTATTCCAATTAAAGTAACCATCAACGAATACTTGGAAATTGCCAAAGAATATTCTACTCCCAAAAGCAGTATCTTTATCAACGGAATACTAGATAACTTGGTCAAAGAATTCCAATCCGAAAATAAAATCAAAAAAACCGGTAGAGGTTTGCTGTAAATTATATATGATGAAAGTAAAATTTAATGTACTCCTAGCGGTTGCTTTACTAATACTATCAACTGCTTGTAAAAATGAGAATGTAAAAGATAAAGAGGTTTTGTTGGATACCATTTCAACCCAAACACCGGAAGCATTAGAATCGACTACACCAAAGGCCCAAGTGCCTGCCGACGGGAAATACCCTGAAATGACTTTTCAACAAGAAGAGCATGATTTTGGAACCATCCAACAAGGTGACAGACCAAGCACTGATTTCTCATTCAAAAACACCGGTGAAGCGGATTTAATTATCACTTCAGCTCGTGGTTCTTGCGGTTGTACTGTGCCAGACTATCCAAAAACACCAATCAAGCCCGGTGAAACCGGGAATATTAAAGTCTCCTTCAATTCTACCGGTAAACAAGGTAAAACGAGTAAAACAGTAACTCTTACATGCAATACTAAAGAAGGAAACAAAATTTTAAAAATTAATGCTAACATCGAAGTTCCTAAAAAGAACTAAAACCCAACAATTATTATGGAACAATTAACTAGTTTTTTACCCTTTTTATTAATGTTTGTGGTGATTTATTTTTTTATGATTCGCCCGCAACAAAAGAAATTAAAACAAGAAAAAGAATTTGAATCAGCGCTAAAAGTTGGCGATAAAATCATCACTAAAAGTGGTTTCCACGGTAAAATTTCAGAATTGGCCGAAACTACGGTGGTAATCGAAACCATGTCAGGAAAATTAAAGATTGAGCGTTCGGCTATTTCATTAGAGCTGACTCAAGCTTTGAACAAAAAAGCTTAAAGAAAGTACGAAGTTAGAAGAACAAAGTACAAAGTAAAATCCCAAGCACTGAGGTGTTTGGGATTTTTTGTTAAAACTAATAAGCTGAATTAAAATTGTTTACTTTTGGCACTCTTAACCCATTCAAGGACTATTTCCGACTATGAAACACTATTACTTTTTCCTCTTTTTTCTATTTACCGGTATCTCCAATGCTCAATGGGTGAATTTGGATACCGGAATTAACGATAACCTTACCGGTGTTGTTTTTTTAGATGAAAACGGATTGGCTTGTGGTGCCAACGGATTGTACTATACTACAACCGGAGGCGTTGGTGCTGCCAGTTGGACTCGATTTGAAATTACTAACAATCAGGCCATAGCCAACATCTATGAAAACACGGTTTTCACCCACTGTTATTCAAAACCGTCAAATACTACTAATACCGGACTTGTCTTTGCCTGCGGTCAGGATACGGTTACCCAAAAAGCGGTGTTGTTTATGATAAACATTCCGACTATGGCTTACAATTTATTGTACGTCGGACCAAACAATTCTAAGTTGAATAAGATTGATTTTTCCATTACTTATGACCGGTATTTTGTTGTAGGTGATGACGGGTTGTTACTCAGATTCAACGATTCACAAGTCAACACCATTACAACAGGTTTAACCGATGATTTATTAAGTGTAGGTACAGCAAGTAGTTCAATACTTTTAGGAACCGATCAAAAAATCATGAGAACTTCAATCATTGGGTTTTCCATAGGAACGGTTAATGTAGTGCCAACTATTAACGCAACCAATAAGGATGTTTTATTTTCCAACAGTAATAGCTCAAATGTTTACGGTGTAGGTGGTGATTCGTTTTCTTATACGGATTTGTCTTCCACAACCAATTTTAACACCCGCTACAATCAAAATTATTATGGCCCGCTTGATGCGAATGGTTTTATATTGTATTCGAGTAATTTTTATATCGGAACCAATCACGGAATTTACCGATGTTCTTATGCGACCAGTTCTTTTTCCAATGTTTCTGCAGAGTGGCAAGTCACATCGCTCAACCACCACATCAAGGATTTTTGGAAGCAAGACGGAACCACCGATTTTTATGCTTTTGGAAACAATGGTGTTGTCTTAAAAACTAATGGAAACGGTGGGGCAACCAAACCTTATGTTCGCATTAATGCCAATGGCGGTTGTTATCCGGGTGGAATTGCTCTTAGTGCTGTAACCGGTAGCGCCAACAGTTACAGTTGGTATATCAACAATAATTTAGTGCAAACCGGAACCAATTCGTTTACCTATAATTTTCCGGCAGTCGGTGTTTATACAGTAACTTTAACAGTTCAAAATAGTGCTGGTGAGCAATCTACAGACACCAAAACAATTTATATAGTTAATCCACCGCAAATTGACAAACAGGTTACGCTAAGTGATAATATTCTTTGTAAGCAAGAAATTGTTCAAATTCAAATTGCCGATTCAGAGCCTAACGTAATTTATACTTTGAAAATGGAAGGCCAACCTAATTCTAATTATGGGCAAAGTCAGGCGAGTACGGGAGGAATTTTGACATTTAATACTACAATGATTGATGTAACGGGAAGTTATTATATAGATGCCAAAAACAGTTTAGCCAATTGCAGTCGAAGATTTACCGGAAATTTCTTGATTACGGTTGAAGAAACCAAAGCCGAGTTTCATGCCGGTTTGATTAATGCCGAAGTCAATGAAACAGTAGAGTTCTTCGAAAACACTACTGATTCCCAAAACTTCGAATGGCAGTTTTCACCGAATGCTTCTGTAACGAGTTCCAGTTTGCCTAATCCGCAAGTAAGTTTCAGCGCACCGGGATTGGTGACGACTACTTTGCATTCTTGGTCTGATAATGATTGTCATGATACGGTTGTTGCGTCAAAACCCAATATTTTTGAACCCGATGCAGCCGCAGCCGACTGTTTTTTATTGGTCAATAACAGTAACGATCCTAATTGGCCCGGAGGTTATAATCCCGATATTTCGCAAACGACACCAACTTCAGATGGGTTTTTGCTCAGCGGAACGTATTTTAATGAGATATTCGATTCTACTCAAGGTGTTACTCTCAATTTGGAAGGAAAAAAAGGAGGCTATCTGTCAAAATACGATAGAAACGGTGTTATTAAATGGACGGTTTACAATATCAACACGGCCTTTGGAAACAATAATGATAATGGTGTTTATTCGACTGCTATCGATTTGTTAGGAAATATTTATATAGCCGGAAAAGGGAATGGTAAGTTTATTGACAACACCGGAAGAAGCACCGATTTATCAGCTACTCTGAATTTACCTCAGTATTATTTGATAAAATTAAATGCCAAAGGAGAACTCATTTGGTATGCGCAAAACAATTCTTTCAGTTTTGTAAAAATGGAAGTGGACCAGCAAAATAATTTAATTGCATTATCTAATCACAGAGACAGTTTTACATTAGTTCAAACATATTTTAATGGTGCTTTGGCTCAGGAAATAGGACAGCAGGTAGTTTCGCCTCAAGCGACTAATCTTATCCTAAAAGTTTCTCCTTCGGGTAATATAATTTGGGACACCAAAGTCTATTTGTATTCCGCCAACAGAATAGGATTGAGTAATTTAGGGATTGACGGAAGTAACAATATTTATTTCACGATGGATTTCGATTTGCAAGCCAAAGTATATCAAGCGGGAAGTAATACGATATCAGAAACCATAACCGGTGACGGAAGTTACGGCTCCAAAATCGGATTGGTAAAAATGAGTCCCAATGGTGAAATTCTGTGGAAACTCAGAAGTCGTACCATAGATGCCAATGGTTTCCCGAGTGATTTGACTTATGCCAATAAAATGATAGTTGAAAATGATGGAACAATATACCTAACCGGTGCCAACGATACCGGCTATAATTATTTTGGACCACTTAATTTTACCCACGTTTTTGAAAATACCAACGGAACTACAGTCTCAACCCAAAAAGGACCTTATTTTTTAGCCAAAGTCAATACTAACGGAATTTGTCAATGGATTAGAGGTTCCGGATATACCTATTATGGTTTCGGTGAAAACTTGTTGAAATCGGGAAATGAAATTCATGTGGTAGGCCAAATTTTTAACAATACAAACGACGGAGATAATTGCACTGCACTTTTTGACAGTACAAACGGAAATGGCTATAATTTAACCATCAATAGGTATGATTATTTCGTGTCAGTCTATGATGAAGCCGGGAATTTAAAGCGATTGTTCTTGAATAATGATGGTGGCAATGTCAATCATTTTTACGGATTTAAAGGCTTTTTCAAAGGCACTGGAGATTATTTCTATTTGGCCAAAAATATGGGGTATCCTTCTTCTACTACGCAAGTCTACAATGATTTTGGGTTGACCATGCCGGCATTTAATGGCGTTGACGGAACCGTAGTTCGCTTTACCGAAAGCTGCGCAGTGTCAAAGTATGATGCGACTTTAAGCAACAACGATTTGTCAAGTAACGCATTGGAAAATCTTGTAATTGTGCCCAATCCAACGGCTAACGAGTTCAGTATAACCTTAAATGATTCTTTTGAATCCGCTACTTTAGAAGTTTATGATATTACCGGAAAGTTAATTTCTGAAGTACAATTTGATAATGTCACCAAAGTATCTTCCTCAATCAACGGACAAAACGGTTTGTATTTTGTCAGATTAAAATCAGAAAACAATCAAAAATGGTTCAAACTGATTAAGCAATAAGAAGGTAAATTTTCGAATAAAAAATCCCAAATGCCTTCATTGGAATTTGGGATTTTTATTGTTTACCTATTTCTTTTCATTTCGTACTTTGTACTTCGTACTTTCCACTTATTTCTTCTTAGCCTTCTTTTCTTTTTTTTCTTTCTTTTCTTTCTTCGTAAAATCAGTCGTCGCCGTCAACTCCGCAATTTTCACAATCACTTCTACCGCTTTTTGCATGCTTTCTACCGGAACGTATTCATACTTTCCGTGGAAGTTGTGACCACCGGCAAAGATGTTCGGACAAGGTAAGCCCATATACGACAAACGACAGCCGTCTGTTCCGCCGCGAATGGGTTTGATTAAAGGTTTGATGCCTAAAGATTTCATGGCTTTTTCGGCCAAATCAACAATGAACATAACCGGTTCTACTTTTTCCTTCATGTTGTAGTATTGGTCTTTGATTTCGCAGATGACGATGTCTTCTCCAAATTGCTTTTTGAATTCTTTATTGAATTTTTTCGTGATTTTGTGTACCAATTCTTTCCGCTTAATGAATTTTTTCATGTCATGGTCGCGGATAATCATTTCCAATTTGGTTTCCTCAATGCTTCCCGTTAAACCCGTCACGTGGAAGAATCCTTCGTACCCTTTAGTTTCTTGCGGCGTTTCGCCTTTGGGCAATTCGTTGATGAAATCGTTGGCGATTAACATCGAGTTGATCATTTTTCCTTTAGCATAACCCGGGTGAACCGATTTCCCTTTGAAGGTAATTTTCACACCGGCAGCGTTGAAGTTTTCATATTCCAATTCGCCTATCTGACTGCCATCCATGGTGTAAGCCCAGTCGGCTCCGAATTTCTTTACGTCAAACAAATCCGCACCACGACCGATTTCCTCATCGGGTGTAAAACACACCCTGATTTTTCCGTGTTGGATTTCCGGATGCTGGATTAAGTATTCCATCGCGGTCATGATTTCGGTGATACCGGCTTTGTCATCGGCACCCAATAAAGTCAAACCGTTGGTGGTGATTAACGTTTGTCCTTTGTATTGCAATAAATCTTTGAAGTAACTAGGCGATAAAACGATGTTTTGTTCTTTATTCAAAACAATATCGCCACCGTCATAATTCGGAATCACTTGTGGTTTGACATCTTTCCCGGTAAAATCAGGCGTAGTGTCAAAATGCGATACAAAACCAATCGTGGGAACTTTATGCTTCACATTCGAAGCCAAAGTCGCCATTACATAACCGTGTTTGTCAATGGTAACTTCTTTCATCCCGATAGCTTTGAGTTCGTCTACCAATTTATTAGCCAAATCGAATTGTTTTTGGGTACTCGGTGTAGTAGTTGAATTCGGGTCGGACTCGGTATCGATAGTGACGTAGCTGATAAAGCGGTCGATGATATGTTGCATGGTGTATTTTTTTTAGCAAAGATAATAATTAGGAAGAACAAAGTACGAGGTACGAAGTGGGAAGTTTTGGGTTGGCTTTACACTAAAGTGACTTGACAATTAGATGTTTTATGATTTAATTGAAATTGTTGAACCCATTATCTTGGCACAAAAAAATTTATAGTAGCCTGGGTCAAATGAATACGAGCAATCCAAATTTTTGATTGGGTAGGGCTGATTTCAAATCGGTCTAAAATTCCACCACAGCGTACCGTTTTACCAACATAATCTTCCGGATTTTGTATTTCCGGGAAGTGGTAATATTCGAAAAGCAAGATGTTGGTTTTGGCTTTGTTGGTGCTAATGGTCGTGCCCTGCTGTTTCCCGTTTTCTTCCGTAAACTGAAAGGAATTCATTCCAGTTGCAGTGGTTTCTATACAAGGATGTCCCGACATTTTAAGACGTTTGCCAACGAAACGATTTGTATTTTTTTCAAAATCATCATAGCTCATTTCGTCTTTTGTAACCATGCCGGCAGCAGCAAAAATATTGATATAGCTTACTTGAGCCTTGATGTCAGTATCATCATTATCGGCTGTTTTTTTCAAAAGCGCATCAGATTTTTCAAAAGCGCCTTTATAGTCTTCTTTCGTTAAAAACGGAATGAGGGTTCGAAATTCTTCATAAGTAATCTCTTGTGCAAGGACGTTAAGCGGTACTGAGAGTAAAAGTAAAAGAAGCAATTTTTTCATCGAACCTTATTTTGAGCAAACAAGATATAAAAATTCCCAACTGCTTTTACAATTGGGAATTCTTTATTTGAATACAATATTAATACAAACTCGGATATTCCTCAGGTTTCGCTTCGTGCATAATCGCGTAAACTTTTTCAAAAACATCTTCCGCTGAGGGTTTAGAGAAATAATCTCCGTCGGTGCCATACGCCGGTCGGTGGGCTTTGGAGGCTAACGTTTGTGGTTGGCTGTCTAGGTGTTGGTAACCGTTTTGCTCGTCTACAATTTGTTGGAGTAGGTAAGCAGAAGCGCCACCGGGAACGTCTTCGTCTACTACGAGTAAACGGTTGGTTTTGGCGATACTCTTCACACAGTCGTGGTTTACGTCAAACGGCAACAACGATTGGGCGTCGATGATTTCCACATTAATCCCAACTTCCAATAATTCTTTGGCAGCTTGCTCAATGATTCTTAAAGTAGAACCATAAGAAACAATCGTAATATCGCTTCCTTCTTTTATCGTTTCAACTACGCCAATCGGGGTTTTGAATTCGCCCAAGTTGGTCGGCATTTTTTCTTTCAAACGGTAACCGTTCAAACATTCTACTACTAAGGCCGGTTCGTCTGTTTCCAACAAAGTGTTGTAGAAACCGGCGGCTTTGGTCATGTTTCTCGGGACCAAAACGTGAATCCCACGAATGGCGTTGATAATCATGCCCATCGGCGAACCTGAATGCCAAATGCCTTCCAGTCTATGACCACGTGTTCTGATGATTAATGGCGCTTTTTGACGGCCTTGGGTTCTGTATTGTAAAGTCGCCAAGTCATCACTCATGATTTGGATGGCATACAACAGATAATCTAAATATTGGATTTCGGCAATTGGGCGCAAGCCACGCATCGCCATTCCTATTCCTTGTCCGAGTATCGTAGCTTCCCGAATTCCGGCATCGGCTACACGGAGTTCACCGTATTTTTCCTGCATGCCTTCTAAGCCTTGGTTGACGTCACCAATATTTCCGGCGTCTTCTCCAAAAATTAATGTCTCAGGATATTTATTAAAAATCGCATCAAAATTGTCTCTCAATACTAATCTTGCATCAACCTCTTCCGCTGATTCGTCGTAGGTTGGTGCTACAGTAGTTGCTTTCAAAACTGTTTTATCCGATTGCGAGAACAAGTGCGAACTAAATTTCGGTTGTATTTTATTAGTGTAATTCGTAATCCATGTCGCCAATGGTGATTGACCACTTTCTTTCACTACCAAACGCAATACTTTACGCGCTGTAGTGATAATATCTTTGCGAATTGGTTCTTTAATCGAAGCTAATTCTGAAGCGTATTTTTCGATAAATACTTTATTCGAACTCGTCTCAGCAATTGAATTTAGTAATGAAACCAATTCTTGTTGCTCTGCTTTCATAGGCGAAACGAAAGCAGTCCAAGCGGCTTTTTTGCCTTCTATAACTTCTTTTTTCGCTGCTTCGTCTATGGCTTCTAACTCTTCGGTTGTGGCCAAATTATTGTCGACTAACCAAGTACGCATTTGCGCCAAGCAATCGAATTCCGCTTCCCAAGCCAAACGCTCAGCATTTTTGTAACGCTCGTGCGAACCTGAAGTCGAGTGACCTTGTGGTTGTGTCAATTCGTTTACATGAATCAAAACCGGAACATGTTGCTCGCGAGCAATCGCGCCTGCTTTTTGGTAAGCTTCAACCAAAGCTGCGTAATCCCAACCTTTCACCGTCATGATTTCGTAACCGTTGTTTTCTTCATCGCGTTGGAATCCTTTTAAGATTTCAGAGATGCTTTCTTTGGTGGTTTGGTAACGAGCATGGACTGAAATCCCGTATTCGTCATCCCAAACACTCATTACCATCGGTACTTGTAAAACACCGGCAGCGTTGATGGTTTCAAAAAATAACCCTTCAGAAGTCGAAGCATTCCCGATAGTTCCCCAAGCGACTTCGTTTCCGGCATTAGAAAACTTGGTTAAATCTTCTAAACCGCGAACGTTTCTGTATATTTTAGAGGCTTGCGCCAATCCTAACAAACGCGGCATTTGTCCGGCAGTTGGAGAGATATCCGCACTCGAATTTTTTTGTTGCGTCAAGTTGTTCCAATTCCCGTTTTCGTCTAATGAATGCGTGGCAAAATGACCACCCATCTGACGACCGGCACTCATTGGGTCATGCGCCAAATCGGTGTGACCGTATAAACCGGCGAAGAATTGTTGGATAGACAATTGCCCAATGGCCATCATAAAAGTTTGATCACGATAATACCCCGAACGAAAATCACCGTTTTGAAACGCTTTCGCCAAAGCCAATTGCGGCACTTCTTTGCCATCTCCAAAAATACCAAACTTGGCTTTTCCGGTCAGTACTTCCTTTCTGCCCAACAAGCTGCATTCGCGACTTATTTTGGCAATTCGGTAATCGTTGAGAACTTCGGCTTTGAAATCTTCGAAGGTAATTTCGGTCTTGGTTTGTGCTTCAGTCATGGTGGATTGGTTTCTTAACGAAACAAATTTAAATAAAAAGAAGTAATTTTCACCATACTGTTGAAAAAATATAATTTCAGTATCAATAATTTTAAAGCTATAAAAAGCTAGTTGATTGTGATATTTTCAACGATATTTAAATATTGAGTAGAAATATGTAATATTTAAACAATTTTTTCCGTGGTTAAAACCACTTTCTCGTGAAAAGGCTTATTAAGGTGTCGGGATTAAAAGTCACTATAAAACGAATTCTTTCGCCATAGTTTTTTTCGCCGATTTCCCAGCCGTTGCTAGAGTAAACCGGAAAATACAATTCGAAATAATCGGTTACTAAGTTCAAGCGAATACCACTATCATAAACTAATTTTTCGGCGGTGTTTTTATTTTTTATCATACCAATATCGCCATACACTTCAATCCAATTCCAAATATTGGTGCTGGCGTTTAGAGTTGTCATCCATTGGTTGGCGGTTCGGGTTTCCAACATCGATTTAAAAAAACCATCCGAAGGTAACAATTGTTGACTGAATAAACCGGTTGTTTCCGAGCGACCTAAATAGTCATATTCGAATAAATAATCGGTTGGTCTGTCAAGCGCAAAATCGAAAAAAGTGGAAATGTTATTATTGTACAAAAACGTTCCTGCGAACCATCGAAGATTGAGTTGTCTGCTGTTGTCAAATAGTTTGCGGTACTGAACTTCGGTGGCTATTTTTCCGAATGATTTAGAAAGTTGAAAATCGGCTAAGCAATTGTAATGCTTAGTGATTTCAGTTTTACCGTTGTAATATTTGGCATTAAAAACTTTATAATTTTCGGTGTTTTCATCGTTGGTGAAAATCGATTTTTCGCGATCAATCATAATGTATTTAAAAGACACCATTTCTTTTTTGTTGTCTCTAAAGTCATCGGGACGGAATCGCAAAAACACCATCGGATTGACTTTGGTGTAATACGCATCGGGTGCATAATGCAGATAATGGCCGTTTAATTGGTAGCGAATACTGTATAAATTGCTCTCGCGGTTGAACTGGTTCACCATAAAATTGGCTTTTCCTGAAAGACTTTTGGTTTGGGTTGAGATGGTCGGATTGACATCAAAATTAAACGGTTTGTCTAAAATGGTTTTATTGTGAAATCTTATCCCGGGCAATAAACCATCGTATAAATTGTATTCTAAAGTCGGAATGTAAACGATTTGATTGTAATTCGGGTCTTCCAAATCTTTGAAGAAAATGAATTTAATGGGACGACTATTCAATCGAAAACCGCGCAGAGATTGCCAGTTGTTTCTCAAATTAAATTCGGGTACTTCATTTTTATAATTGATAACGATTTTTTCCGCTTCGTTTCTCGGAACCGTAAAAACGCTGTCTTTTGGGAACACGTCTATCCATTTTTTGAAGACTGTATTTTTGCCTTTGACACCATAAATCGGAATCGGAACATTGGTTTCGGTTTTGTTTTTTAATGAAAAACTAATGCTGTCTTTGGTTTTGGTGACTTTATCAAATTTAAAATCGATTATGTCTCTTGAGTTAATTATTTTGTCAAAAAACCAAGTAATCTCCTTAGGTGAGTTTTTAGTCAGTAAGCTTTCAAAATCATGGCGATTGGTTTGCTTGTTTTTATTTAAATCGAGGAATTGCAGGATGCTGTTTTGCACCACATTGTTGTCTAAATAACTGTCTAAATATTTCAAGCTCAAACCGGATCGGTATTTTGAGGCGATTTTTTCGTTGAATTTGATCAAAGTATTTTTGGGTGCGCCCAAAGGTTGGTCTAAATTTTTACGGGCCATCAACATATAGAAATAGCTGTATTGACCATTAAAATCCAAGCTGACTAAGTTGTATCCGCGCAACATTTTCATCTTGGCAACGCTGCCCATCATTTTGGTTTGCGGATGGAATTCTTCGATGTATTTCATCATGGTATAAACCTGAATACCATCAAAAATCCAAGTGTCTTTTCTAGGGTCAAGTTGCAGCGTAGTGTGCAAATAGTTGTTGAGATAAGTTTTTAAAAATTGTATCTCAAACATAAATTCATCGGGAAACGGACTGATAAAATTGGGCAATTGGTTCAAACCGTAAAACGGATTTCTATCGTAGTCGTTTTGGGAAACGGTTATTTTTTCGTGAGGATATGGCCCTAGATTTTCGGCGGTGTAATTCACAATCTTATCTATTACAATCGCTCTTTGTATGTCTGTTAAACGAGCATCTCTTAAATTAGAAACCACGGCTATATGTTCGTTTTTGTAGACAGCAAATTCTCTGTTTTCATCGATAAACAAGTTCAAAAGCAATCTGTTTTTTCCGGACAGCACATATAAATTTTGTTCGCCAATCGTTTCTTTTCTAAGTTCATTCAAATCAGAATCGACTACCAAGTGATTGGGTATTTTGAGACTCAAGTCGAAATCACTCAAAGCATTCGAAACATCATCTAAATTGAGATTACTGTTTTTTACAAAAGCACCGTTTTCATAACGAGACGGCGTTAGAAAACAGTTTTTCAAGTTCATTTTGCCATTTTCTCCATAACCGAATCCGGTAAATTTATCTGCGGGAACCTTAATGGAATAGGTCAAACGAAAAGCAGCTTTTTGATTTGGTAAAAGTTTCTCCTTTAAGCGAATCTGAATCACATCCGGAAAATTATCATCTCTTTCCCATGAGAGTATGGATTGGTTTTTATCGATTACGGTAATATTTTCAGTACCGCCTCGCTCTTTGTCTTTGGCCAAATGAAAACTGCGGTCAAATTCGTCTGAAAATCTTTGGGCTAATGGAGTGCTTTTGTTTTGATACGCCTGATTCCAATCGTTTAAAACAATATAACTCAGCGTGTCTTTTGAAGTGTTGTGGAATGTTAGTTCTTGTACTACGTTTACCACTTTGGTTTCGGTATTCACTTCGGCCACCAATTTTGAATGGTGTTGTGACCAAGCCATACCGCTAAGCAAACAAAGTATGTAAGTCAGTTTTTTCAAGATTGGTTTCGGGGTTTAAAAAAGGTTTTAAATACGGCTTTGGTATATTCAACCGCACCATCTTCATTTAAATGGCCGCAGGTAGAAAAATACTTATCATCGATCACCGCATTTTCCAAGCGATAAATCTCGGGATATATTTTTTGAATATGATTAAAATATTCGCGATTGATGGTACTCATACACATGGGTGTAGTCACGGCTATCAAATGGATGTTGTTGGCTTTACAAACGGCCTTTATCTCTTCGTAGGCTTTGTTGCGCTTAGGATAATATTTCGATAAATCGGCCGCTACCATAGGTCGTTGATTTTTGGTTAAAGCATTAAATCCGTCCCGATGCAAAGCATTGGTTTCTTTATGAACAAGTGAAGCGTACATTTCCCTAAATCCGATGCGTGCATCATAATGCATATAGCGGTAAAACGGCACAAAAAGCAGCTCGTTGTATTCCGGAATGTCTTGGTAATGCTCGCGGATGGTTTTCGATTGGTGAATGTACGGCATAAACAAAGACCGTATGGCTTCGGAATGGTCATTAGTATTGATATTCAAATCTACCTGAAGGATGAGCGTGTCTATAACATAGTTGCGTTCGACCATCAATTTTAACATTAAGGCCGATTCTTCCAGGCGAGAACGCGTAATCCCGAAGTTATAGGTTTTGTACCCTTTGTCGGTAAAATATTTCGGAACAAAATGATTGTTGACACGGGAAGAACCCAAAAAAACCACATCGTATTGCTGGTTTTCGGAATGGTACAAATGACTGATTTTATTGCGGTCGTCGGATTGTTTGTACACCAAAGTATACAACACATCCAGCACTATCATGGTGAGTAACAGCACGGCCAAACCTTTGCCTAAAAATTGGAAAAATCGTTTCATCAGAATTGGAAATAAATAAATTCTTTGTAATCCGAAAACACGCCTAAAGCCAAAATAGCCGCTAGGCAAAAACTCATCTTAACCCAACTGTATTTACCCGAAATCGGTTCAATTTTGGTACGGCTGTTCCATTCGACTAAAATAAAAATCAGCAGTAAAGACCATAATTCTGTAGTATAACGCTCAATTTTGAAATATTGTTCCGTAAAATGTCCTTCGGTAAACATTCGTAAAATGTACGCATAAGCATCTTGTATGGTTTTGGAACGGAAAAAAATCCAGGCCAAACAAGTAATGGCAAAAGTTAGGATGATATTGATTACTATCCGCATCGAGTTCCAATTGAACGACAACTGAAAACTTTCCATGTTGTTGCGGTTCTTGTTGAAAACCATCAGCGGGATAAAGTACAAGGCATTAATCAATCCCCAAGCGATAAACGTCCAATTGGCGCCATGCCAAAAACCGCTCACTAAGAAAATGATCATCACGTTGCGAATTTGAAACAGTTTCGAACCTTTACTACCGCCCAACGGAATGTACAAATAATCCCTAAACCAAGACGAAAGCGAAATATGCCATCGGCGCCAAAATTCGGCTATATCTCGCGAGAAATAAGGAAAGTTAAAGTTCTTCAATAAATCGATGCCAAACAATTTGGAAGTGCCCAAGGCGATATCAGAATAACCCGAAAAATCGCCGTAAATCTGAAAGGCAAAATAAATCGCGCCCAACATCAAAGAAAGCGAATTCATGCTGTTGTAGTTTTCAAAAATACCGTTGGCATAGACCGCACAAGTATCGGCGATGACTACTTTTTTAACCAATCCCCAAATGATTTGATACACGCCTTCTTTGGCTTTTTCGAAATCAAACTTGCGTCGCTTTTTGAGTTGTGGTAATAAGTGTGTGGCGCGTTCAATCGGGCCGGCTACCAACAGCGGAAAATAACTCACGAACAACGAATAATCGACAAAGTTTTTCTCCGATTTGATGCGACCGTAATAAATATCAATGATATAAGACAAGCCGTGAAAAGTATAGAATGAAATCCCAACCGGCAGAATTACTTCTAATAAGATTGGGCTGACTTTAAAGCCGATAGCGGTAAATAACTCGGCAAACGATTCCGCAAAAAAGTTGTAGTATTTAAAAATACCCAAAAACCCTAAGTTGATGGAAATACAAAGCCAAAGCCAGATTTTTTTTCGTTGTGGCGTATCGCTTTTTTCAATTTGTATGGCCGAGAAATAATCGAGTAGGGTAGAGAATACCAGCAAAAACAAGAACCGCCAATCCCAGCAAGAATAAAAATAATAACTCGCCAAAATCAAAATGTAATTCTGGTTGATTTTCGATTTCTGACCCACAAACCAATACATCAAAAAAACGATGGGCAGGAAAACGGCAAAATGTAGCGAGTTGAAAAACATAGCAGGGCAATTAGCGGTTAGCCGTTAGCGGTTAGCGTATTTTTGGGATTACACTAACCGCTAAAAGCCTGTAGCTTAAAAATTCGGACTCAAATTGTATTTTTTGTAGAAACTATCCAAAGCTTCCACTACTTCATCTTCAGTGTCGACAACTTTAATTAAGTTCATGTCGTCCGGACTGGCATTGTGCTCTTTGTCGATCATGGTCGTTTTGATCCAATCCAGTAAACCCGACCAGAATTCGCTGCCTACCAAAATAATCGGGAAACGACCTATTTTCTTGGTTTGAATTAAGGTTATCGCTTCAAACAATTCGTCTAAAGTTCCAAAACCGCCCGGCATTACTACAAAGCCTTGAGAATATTTAACAAACATTACTTTGCGTACAAAAAAGTAATCAAAGTTCAGGTTTTTGTCTTTGTCGATGTATGGATTAAAATGTTGCTCAAACGGCAACTCGATGTTCAAACCTACCGAAGTACCGCCGCCGTTGTGTGCGCCTTTGTTTCCGGCTTCCATAATTCCGGGACCGCCGCCGGTAATCACACCATAACCGGCTTTGCTGATTTTATAAGCAATTTTTTCGGCTAACAAGTAATATTTTGTATCGGGTTTGGTTCGGGCGGAACCAAAAATAGACACACACGGACCAATGCGCGCCATGCTTTCGTAACCGTTTACAAACTCCGACATGATTTTAAAAATCGCCCAGGAGTCGTTGGTTCTTATTTCGTTCCAGGTTTTTTGTTTTAATTTTTCCTGAATTCTGTGGTCTTCATTTTCGTATTGTTCAAATGCCATAGTACTCTTTATTTAATTTTTATTTTGGAGCTGTTTCCGGCTACTTGTCTAGTCAGTATGACGAGATCCGGGCTAAAAATACAGCCTGCTAAAGTAACGCTTTTTTTAAAAACGACCTTTATTCTACAAAAGTCACACGGAATATTTTATTGTTTTTGACTTCGTATATCGCCACACCACTAAATGTAGTGTTATTGTATTTAACCGATTCTTCATCAATTACGGTATTGTTTCTCACAATGCGTTTTACAATTTTACATTCCAAATTAGTAGCATTCTTGAAAAATGAGGCATAACTTTCCCTCATAGCCGCTTTACCGTCAGTGTCTAACTTATTCGGATAAGTGTAAATTTTAACATCCTCTGTGTAAAAACTTAGAAACGCTTCCAAGTCACGACTGTTATAGGCTTCCACCTGTTTTTGTACTACCGTTTCCGGTTTTTCTTCTTGTTGCGCCCAAGTAGTTAAACCCAACAGCAACAAAACAATTAACATGATTCTTTTCATAAATTTAGTCTTTAAGTTCTTTTTTCAGGAATTGTGCCGTATAGCTTTTTTTGTTTTTGATGATTTCTTCCGGTGTTCCTACACATAGAATTTGGCCGCCGCCTTTTCCGCCTTCCGGACCAACATCAATAATGTGGTCGGCCAACTTAATTACATCCATATTGTGCTCTATGATTAAAATGGTGTTGCCCTTGTCGACCAATTTGTTAATCACATCCATCAACACTCGAATGTCTTCAAAATGTAGTCCGGTTGTAGGTTCGTCCATGATGTAAAACGTATTGCCGGTGTCTTTTTTCGACAATTCGGTGGCCAATTTGATGCGTTGCGCTTCACCACCCGAAAGCGTAGTGCTTTGCTGTCCTAAAGTAATGTAACCCAAACCAACATCCTGAATTGTTTTCACTTTGCGGTATATTTTCGGTATGTTTTCAAAGAAAATGACCGCTTCGTCTACGGTCATGTTCAACACATCCGAAATGGATTTGCCTTTGTAACGAATCTCTAAAGTTTCGCGGTTAAAACGTTTGCCTTGACAAGTTTCGCATTCGACATAAACATCGGGTAAGAAGCTCATTTCAATGGTGCGAACACCCGAACCTTCACAAGTTTCACATCTTCCGCCCGAAACGTTAAAGCTGAAACGACCGGCTTTGTAACCGCGAATCATGGCTTCAGGCGTTTGGGTGTAGAGACTTCTGATTTCTGAAAACACATCGGTATAAGTCGCCGGATTCGAACGCGGTGTTCGGCCAATCGGACTTTGATCAATATCAATTACTTTGTCGATGTGTTCTAAACCTTCGATTTTTTTATAAGGTTGCGGTTTTTTGACACCGTTGAAATAATACGCATTCAAAATAGGGTAGAGCGTTTCATTAATCAACGTCGATTTGCCACTGCCTGACACTCCGGTTACACAAATGAGTTTCCCTAACGGCAATTCGATAGAAACATTTTTTAAGTTATTGCCTGTGGCGCCGGTTAATTTCAGGAATTTACCGTTGCCTTCTCGGCGTTTTTTCGGAACTTCAATTTTCATTTCACCATTCAAATACATGGCGGTTATGGTATGCTCGTTGAGCAATTCCTTTGGCGTGCCTTTGCTGATGATTTGACCGCCGAATTTTCCGGCTTTGGGACCAATATCAATTACGTAATCGGCTCGTTCTATCATGTCTTTGTCGTGTTCAACCACTAAAACCGAGTTGCCTATATCCCGCAATTGTTCCAAAGAATGTATCAGTTTTTCGTTGTCTCTTTGGTGCAAACCGATACTGGGTTCGTCCAAAATATACAATACGCCAACGAGTTGGGAACCGATTTGTGTCGCCAAACGAATACGCTGTGCTTCGCCGCCCGAAAGCGATTTGGAGCTGCGATTCATCGACAAATAATTCAAGCCTACATTGACTAAAAAACGCAAACGGTCTTTGATTTCTTTGACAATTTCGGAAGCAATGATGGTTTGTTTTTCAGACAGATGTTGGTCTAACTCGTCAAACCAAACCGACAAATCCGAAATATCCATAGTGGATAAGTCGAAGATGTTTTTTTCGTTTATTCTGAAATACATCGCTTCTTTTTTCAAACGAGAACCGTGACAATCCGGGCAGTCAATTTCGTCCATGAATTCTTTTGCCCAGCGTTTGATGGAAGTCGAGTTGCTTTCGTCGTATTGGTTTTTGATGAAATGCGAAATGCCTTCAAACTCTATTTTGTATTCTTTGGTAATGCCCAATGTTTTCGATTCAACGGTGAATTTTTCCTTTCCGCCATTCAAAATAATTTGCATAGCTTCTTCCGGAATGCTTTCAATAGCATCAGTTATTGCGAAGCCAAACTTCTCCCCGATGATTTCCAATTGCTTAAAAATCCAAGACGATTTGTATTCGCCTAACGGAGCAAAACCGCCATTTTTGATCGACAATTTCGGATTCGGGATGATTTTTTTTAAGTTGATTTCGTGAACAGTTCCTAAACCTTTGCATTCTTCACACGCTCCTTTTGGGGAATTGAACGAAAATAAATTCGGCTCCGGATTTTGGTATGAGATGCCCGAAGTCGGACACATCAAATTTCTACTGAAATAACGCACTTCATTAGTGTCTTGGTCCAAAATCATCAACACATTTTCCCCGTGGTACATAGCAGTTTTAATGCTTTCGGCCAAACGTTTTTCATTGTCCTCATTGTGTTCAATCACCATGCGGTCGATGACAATTTCGATATCGTGGGTTTTGTATCGGTCTAATCTCATGCCCGGAAGTAAATCTTGCACTTCGCCATTCACCCTAACTTTAAGGAAACCTTGTTTGGTGATTTGTTGGAATAGTTCGGCGTAATGCCCTTTTCTGGCGCGGATAATCGGAGCCAAAATATTGATGCGTTTGCCGGTAAAGTTTTGGATAATCAAATCCTTGATTTGCTCATCGGAATAGGAAACCATTTTTTCGCCTGTGACATAACTGTAAGCTTCACCGCCACGGGCAAACAACAAACGGAGGAAATCATAAATTTCGGTTATGGTGCCAACTGTTGAACGCGGACTTTTACTGGTGGTTTTTTGCTCAATGGCAATGACCGGAGAAAGACCGTCGATTTTGTCAACATCCGGACGTTCCAATCCTCCTAAAAACTGACGGGCATAAGCCGAAAAAGTTTCTATGTAGCGGCGTTGTCCTTCGGCATAAATCGTGTCAAACGCCAAAGACGATTTTCCCGAACCCGAAAGACCGGTAATTACGACCAGTTTTTCGCGAGGAATGTTGATGTCAATATTCTTCAGATTGTGCACTCGAGCACCGAGAACTTCTATCGTATTATCTGTTTCAAGCATAGCAATTGGGCAAAACGCAAAGGTAGTGTTTTGAATGCAATTTTTGAATAGACAAATGAGAAGTTGTTGTTAAAAAAGATTACTCAATCACCATTTCTTTCAATTGGTGACGATAGCTTTCGAGGACATCAATTTTGGACAAGAAACCAAAATATTTTCCTTTATGAATCACCGGTAAAATGGTTGTTTTAGCAGCTTCAAAGAGTTTCATTATTTTTTCGGGTTTGTCTTCAAAAAGAATTAATTCTTTGGGTTGGCTCATGATTTCAGCCATGGTCATAAACTTAACATGATTTGGATTAAAGATAAAAGCTTTTACTTCTTCAAAATCTACCAAACCAATCAAAGATTTGTCTTCGGCTACAATCGGAATTATTTTTTGTTCAGTAGTAGCAAAAATATCAACCACTTTTACCGCTGAATCTTGTAGGCTTAGGGTTTTATAATTTTGTTGTACCAAATTGTAAAAGTTAATGCTTTGCAAGATGTTTTTGTCTTTATCGCTGGTAAAAACTTCGCCTTTATCGGCCAAACTTTTTACGTCCATCGAATGTTTTTCAAACTGTTTTGAAACCGCAAAACTAATAGAAGACACAATCATCAGCGGCACCATTAAATCATAACCACCGGTTATTTCCACAATAAGGAAAATAGCAGTTAACGGAGCATGAAACAAACCACTCAAGATTCCGGCCATACCAACGATGGTGAAATTGGCTATTGGTAAATGATGGGTAAAGTTGAGCAGGTTAATCGATTTGGCGACGAAATACCCCAAATACGAACCTACAAATAGCGAAGGGGCAAAGTTGCCGCCGTTACCGCCACTTCCTAAGGTTAGTCCGGTTGCGAATGCTTTTAATAACATGGTAACACCTATAAAAGCCAGTAATACCCATTCGCTGCTTTTGAATTTTTCTAATAAAGTATTTTCTAGTAAAACACTCGGATTGCTTGATGACAAAGTTTTGATACTTTCATATCCTTCCCCAAAAAGTGTTGGGAAAAAGAAAATCAAAACCGCTAATAGAAAAGCTCCGATGAATGCTCTGCGATATCCTTTATTTTTAAAGCTTCCGAAAAACTTTTCCACTTTCTGAAAATTACGAGCGTGATATACGGAAGTCAATCCCGCTAAAATTCCGAGTAAAATATAGTAAGGTGTGTTATGATAATCAAATCTGAGTGTTTGCTGGAAATTCAAAATTACATCATCGCTCAAAGTTATGGTTGAAATTAAAGCACCTGTTGCTGCCGAAATAATAATCGGGATAAAAGCCGCAATGGAAATATCGGTTAAAACCACTTCAATGGCGAATAAAACTCCGGCAATAGGTGCGTTGAAAGCTGCGCCAATTCCGGCCGCGACGCCACAAGCCAGTAATAGAATTCGGTCTTTTTGGGACAAATGGTATTTCTGCGCGAAGTTGGAACCAAAGGCCGCACCGGTAATCACAATTGGGCTTTCCAAACCGGCCGATCCACCAAGTCCAACGGTTAGGGAACTGGTTACGATTTGGGCATACATTTGCTTTTTGGGCATGATACCGCCTTTTTTCGCCACCGCATACAATACTTTAGAACTGCCTTTTTCGATTTGATTGTTTAGGAAATTGCGAATTACAAATACCGTCAACAAGATTCCCGCGATTGGCAGTAAACTGTTGATGTAGGGTAATTTTAAAAAGCCGTTGATATCATTGGCTAACAGAAAAATATTGTGGGCAAAACTCTTAAGGATAATTACGGCAAATGAGCATGTAATGGCCACGGCTACACAGGCGAAGTAAATAAAATTTCTTTCGCTGAGTTTGTCTTTCAAAAAGAAAACCAGGTTTTCGGCTCTTCTGAAAATACTTCTGAAAACAATTTTTAATAGTGAAGCTTTGTTCGACGGCATTTGTAACAAACGTTTGAATGGCTAAAATACGATTTCAAAATTCAATTTCAATAGCCAATGCAAAATCAATTTTAAAGTTAAAGTTGGGCTAACTTATCTTGACAATGTTGGCGTAATTCTTCGAAAAACAAGGTGAATTCATTTTCAAATTCGCGATAGTATTGTTTTAATTCTACGATAGATTCATCCATGGCTACACGATGTTTGGTTCGATAATCCATTTGAAACATGATTGTTTCCAAACCTTCAATCGTTGCATAACTCACTAACCAATTCCGACCAATCATGTAGGGCATCATGCCTTTGGCTCTTTCCGTTAGGATGTCGTAGTTTTCTTTAAGCAATAGATAAAAAGTTTCGGCATAGTCTTCTAGTTTACTGTTAGAATATATTTTCCAATTCTTGGCCAAAAAATGATCGTAGAAAATATCCATGATTACTCCGGAATAATGACCGTACTTCTCATGCAATCGGTGTTTGCTTTGTCGGTAAATCGGATGCATATCGGTAAAACTGTCGATAGCGCGATGGAGTAAAATTCCTTTTCTTATGTCGGTTGGATAATCTTCATAGTGATGACCGCGAATACTGTCCGCCATAAAATTCCCGATTTTGAGTAAATCGTTGTCGCCTGAGAGATAGATGTGGGCTAGGAAATTCATTTTTTTTAAGGCTCTGAGGTACTAAGCTTCTATGGTTCTTTGGTTCTGAGAAACTAAGAATTGCTCTGTGTTGTTTTGTAAATATAGAAAAAGTTTGCCTTTTTAGCACAAGCTTTTGAAAACTTAGCGCCTTAGAACCTTAGTAACTTAGTAACTTTTTTATATTTGTACTTCAAAATCAAAACACATAAAAATGACACTTATAAAATCAATCTCAGGAATTCGAGGTACTATTGGCGGAAAAGTTGGGGACAATTTGACTCCGGTGGATGCTGTAAAATTTGCTTCGGCTTATGGCACTTTCCTGAAAAATACTATACAAAAAGACAAGTTAAAAGTTGTGATTGGTCGGGATGCTCGTATTTCGGGACCGATGATTCACAATTTGGTAGTGAATACTTTAATCGGATTAGGAATCGATGTGATTGATTTAGGATTATCAACTACGCCAACGGTGGAAGTTGCTGTGCCGTTAGAACAAGCAGATGGAGGAATCATTTTAACCGCTTCACATAACCCGAAACAATGGAATGCTTTGAAGTTATTGAATGCCAAAGGGGAATTTTTGAGCGGTAGCGATGGTGCTGTAATTTTAGAGATTGCCGAAGCGGAAGCCTTTAATTTCTCAGATGTGGACAGTTTAGGCGAAATCACCATGAACGATGCTTATATGGATATTCATATTGATGAGGTTTTAGAATTGCCTTTGGTTGATGCGGAAGCGGTGGCCAAAAGAAAATTTAAAGTCGTAGTGGATGGCGTGAATTCTTCGGGTGGTATTATAATTCCGAAGTTATTAGAACAAATGGGCGTAGAGTGCGTGAAATTGTATTGCGAACCCAACGGACATTTTCCACACAATCCTGAACCATTGAAAGAACATTTAGGTGATATCTGTAAATTGGTGGTAGATGAAAATGCAGATTTTGGTATTGTAGTTGATCCTGATGTAGATCGTTTGGCTTTTATTTCAAATGACGGAGAAATGTTTGGGGAAGAATATACTTTAGTGGCTTGCGCCGATTATGTATTGAGCAAAACTCCCGGGAATACCGTTTCCAATATGTCCTCTTCTCGTGCTTTACGTGATATTACTGAAAAACACAAAGGCAGTTACCAAGCAAGTGCTGTTGGTGAAGTAAATGTTGTGGAACTAATGAAAGCTTCGAATGCAATTATTGGTGGCGAAGGCAATGGCGGAATCATTTATCCTGAGTTGCATTATGGCCGAGATAGTTTGGTTGGTGTGGCTTTGTTTTTAACTCATTTGGCAAGTCTGGACATGACAGTAGCCGAACTAAGGGCTTCGTATCCGCAATATTATATGAGCAAAAACAAAATCGAATTGACCCCGCAAATTGATGTTGATGCGATTTTAGTAGCCATGACCGACAAATACAAAAGCGAAAATATTTCCACTATCGATGGGGTGAAAATTGATTTTCCAACAGAATGGGTTCATTTGCGCAAATCCAATACGGAACCAATTATCCGTATTTATACTGAAGCGCCAACTCAAGAGGAAGCAGACACCTTGGCTTTGCGCATCATTGATGAGATAAAAGTTGTAGCCGGTATTTAATTTTTTTTTTTGACATAAAAAAACCCTTTCCAAACGGAAAGGGTTTTTTATTGGATTTAATTTATTAATTATCGTTTTACTAC
>NZ_JBILQL010000063.1:0-14503 GCF_044373165.1 Flavobacterium sp. | reverse complement strand
CCGGTGATTTTAATTGGCCACATCACCAAAGACGGCAACATTGCCGGACCGAAAATTTTGGAACACATGGTCGATACCGTTTTGCAATTTGAAGGCGATAGAAATCACGTGTACCGACTCTTGCGTTCGCTCAAAAATCGTTTTGGTTCAACCGCCGAATTAGGCATTTACGAAATGCAAGGTTCGGGTTTGAGAGAAGTGTCTAATCCTTCAGAAATTTTGATTTCCCATCGCGAGGAAGAACTTTCAGGTACGGCTATTGCTTCCACTTTAGAAGGCATGCGCCCTTTGATGATTGAAATTCAAGCTCTTGTGTCCACTGCTGTTTACGGAACGCCACAACGCAGTACTACCGGTTATAATGCCAAACGTTTGAACATGATTTTAGCGGTTCTGGAAAAACGCGCCGGTTTCCGTTTGGGTACTAAAGATGTTTTTTTAAACGTAACCGGAGGCATTTCCGTAGATGATCCGGCGATTGATTTGGCTGTAGTGGCAGCAATTTTATCTTCTAATGAAGACATTGCGGTTGGCAAAGACGTTTGTTTTGCCGGAGAAGTAGGTTTGTCGGGAGAAATTCGGCCAGTGAACCGCGTAGAACAGCGCATACAAGAAGCTGAAAAATTAGGGTTTGCCACAATATTTGTCTCCAAATACAATAAAATTGCCCTCAAAAATCCGCTAATCAAAATAGTCTTGGTTTCTAAAATTGAAGAAGTAGTCGAGCAATTGTTTGGCTAACATCAATTACAATAAATAAGCCATTTGCTCGTTTTAATGGTAAACGAAACACTTATGACACTAAAAACGCCTTTACTATTCCTGACATTAATACTCTTTACCTCTTGTAATGACAAAACGGTTTTCTCCGACGATACTTCGGATTTTACGGCCAATCAATGGATGAAAAACGACGTGAAGACTTTTACTTTTTCCAACGAAACAACACAAAACTTCAACTTGTCTGTCAACATCAGTCATGTATACGATTATCAATTTGACAAAATTCCGTTAGGTGTTGGTATCACCAATCCCGAGGGAGCAACCGATGTGGTTTTTTTCGATTTAATCCTCAAAGACAATCAAGGAAAAGACTTAGGCGATTGTTTAGGCGATATCTGTGATCTACAACAAATCTTTAAAAAAAATTATACTTTGGGTAAGGGAAAATATACGTTTACGGTTTTTCATAAATTTGAACATCCTTATGTACCTAATATCTCCAATTTAGGGATTACTGTTGAAAAATCTGAATAATGAGAACAACCCGACAAAAAGTTTTTTTTGGACTTAAAATAAGTGGTTTCATGCTGCTTTTAGGGATCATTTTACTTTTTGTATTTCGAAACAAGCTTTTGCAACAAGCAATACATCGGATTGATGTTAAAATGCAACGCGATTACCAATGCCAATTTAAAGTGGCTAAAGCCGAATTTCAAGGTTTATCTGATTTAGAATTTCAGCACATTACTTTGGTTCCTAAACAAGCCGATACCTTACTGCGCATTGACAATTTAAAAACCGGCGTCAACTTTTGGCAATTAATAACCGGAGATATTCAGTTGGGGAAACTCGATATTAACAAAGGTTATATCCAATTGGTGAAAACCAAAAACGGCAGCAACTTTGAGGCATTTTTGCGTTCCAAAAAAGAGCAAAAAGAAAATACCGAAGTCAATTATGCCAAATTACTCCATCGCATTTCGACCAACTTGCTCAACTTGGTTCCTACCGATATGCAGGTCAAAGGATTTGCCGTAAAGTTTGACGATTTAGGCCATAAAGTAATTTTCGATTTCAACCAATTGGCTTTGTCAGACAAAAAGTTAAACACTTTGATTGATGTTACTTCGGAAAATTTCTCTCAACAATGGGCGGTTACCGGTTTTGCCGATCCCAGAGAGCGCAAAGCCGATTTAGAGTTTTACAATCCAAAAAGCGACACGATACGATTGCCTTATTTGAACCAAAAGTTTCGGTTGAAAACCGGCTTTCAATCGATTCATTTCAACCTCGAAAAGCTGTCTTTGGACAGTGGCGAATTGCACATTGACGGTTATTCTTCAATTCGAAGTTTAGTGGTTAATCATCCTAAAATTGCTTCAAAAGATGTTGTTGTTAAAAACGCCCGATTTGATTATCGTTGGGTTGTTGGTGCCCGTTTTTTGGCTCTCGACAGCACTTCAACTTTGCAATTAAACAACATCAAATGCAGGCCTTATCTCTCTTACACCAACGAGGAAGATAAGCTCTACGGTTTGAAATTGGCCATTCCGAAAATGAAGGCACAAGATTTTATAACCTCATTACCCACAGGATTATTTCGCCATTTTGAAGGCATGGAAGCCCAAGGTAATTTTAGTTATGCGTTGCACTTTGAATACAACAATCACAAACCCAATGAGCTGATTTTTGAGAGCAAACTCCAACCCGAAGGTCTAAAAATCAATAAATATGGGGAAGCCGATTTGAACAAAATAAATGGGGAATTCACCTATCGTGCTATTGAAAAAGGAATCGCGCAACGTCCTATTGTTGTTGGCCCTTCGAACCCTAATTTTACTCCTTTGGCCGAGATTTCACCTTATTTGCAAAAATGCGTACTCACCAGTGAAGATCCTTCGTTTTTTAACCATCGCGGGTTTATCGGAGAAGCCTTTAAACAATCGATTGCCAAAAATATCAAAACCAAAAAATTTGCCCGTGGTGCCAGCACTATCAGCATGCAATTGGTGAAGAATGTATTTCTCACCCGTGAAAAAACCTTGTCGCGTAAACTCGAAGAAATTTTGTTGGTTTACCTATTAGAAAACAACCGAATCAGCACCAAAGAGCGGATGTTAGAAGTCTATTTTAATGTCATCGAATGGGGTCCGAATGTATACGGCATTGGCGAAGCAGCACAGTTTTATTTCCAAAAGAGACCCATCGATTTGAATTTGAATGAGTGCTTATTTTTGGCCTCCATTGTTCCGAAACCTAAAGGATTTATGTACCGCTTTGACAACGAACAAAAACTCAAACCCTTTGCGCGCCAGCAGAACGATTTTCTCACGCGGTTGATGTTGAGACGAAAATTGATAACAGAAACAGACACTATCGGAAACTTTCCCGTAAGCATTTCAGGTACAGCACAACAGTATTTAAAACAAAAAACGGTACAAATTATGGAAAGTGATAGTTTGAATTGGGAGGAGTTTGATTTCTAAATACTTGCATTGGTAAATGGTTTTTTCTAACTTTACCCAAAACCAATGGCTATGAAAAAAATATTATACTCTTTTTTAGGATTTTGCTGTACTGTCATTTCGGCCCAAAACGTGGGCTTACAAACCTTTGCTTCCGGCTTTTCATCTCCTGTTGAGATTGCCCATCCGCCTAATGATGCGCGTCTTTTTGTAGTACAACAAAGTGGTTTGATTCGTATTTTAAACCCAAATGGCACCATCAATACGACCCCTTTTTTGAGTTTGACGAGTGCTACTATTGTTTCCGGTGGTGAAAGAGGATTATTAGGTTTGGCTTTTCATCCCAACTATGCTACCAACGGTTATTTTTATGTGAATTACACTCGTGCAGGCGATGGTGCTACAGTTATTGCCCGCTATACTGTTTCTTCAGACCCTAACATAGCCGATGCCTCCAGCGGTACAGTTATATTGACCGTGGCTCAACCTTTTACCAATCACAATGGCGGCTCGATTAAGTTTGGCCCCGATGGTTATTTGTATATTGGTATGGGTGACGGTGGCAGTGGCGGAGATCCCGGAAACCGTTCGCAAAACATCAATGAAAATTTAGGCAAAATGCTCCGAATTGATGTAGATTCTGCCTCGCCTTACGGCATTCCACCAACTAATCCATATGTAGGCATTGCCGGCAATGATGAAATTTGGGCGATTGGTTTACGCAATCCTTGGAAATTTTCATTCAACCGATTGAACGGTGATTTATGGATAGCCGACGTGGGACAAAATGCGATTGAAGAAATCAACAAAGTCAGTGCACCGCTCCCAAATACCGGATTAAACTTCGGATGGCGTTGTTATGAAGGTAACCTGGCTTACAACACTTCCGGCTGCCCAGACTATGCTTCTACTCATGCGCCAATTGCTGTTTATTTACATGGAACCACCAACCGTTGTTCCATTACTGGAGGTTACTTTTACACCGGTACTGCGTATCCAAATTTTACCAATAAATACATTTTTGCCGATTATTGTACCGGAGAAATTGGTTGGGTTAATCCTGACGGAAGCATTACTTGGAACTATAACGGGCCAAATTTAATTACCACGTTCGGACAAGATAAAGACGGAGAAATATTAGTCATTATGGGTGGAGTCATATACAAAATGGTTGACACCTTATCTGTTAATGATTTTGGTATGAAAGGCATCCAAGTTTACCCAAATCCGGCGAAAGACGAATTGTTCATCAAAAACGAAAACAATCTCATGCTGACCTCAATAATCATTACTGATCTTACAGGAAAAGTAGTTTTAGAGCAAGGTTTAGATGTTTTGGAAACCAATCAAATATCTGTTACCTCTTTATCCAAAGGCATTTACTTGGCTACGATTGAAGGGGTGAATGGCAGAGTATACCAAGCCAAACTCATCAAGGATTAATTACATGAAGAAACTATTCGGAGTTGTTTTTATGATGGTCTCTTTAGGATTAGGTTATTTATATTCGAAAAAAAACTTGTCCCTATCAACTGAGCTAAAACCTATTTCCAACGACGAAGTGCAAAAGCGTTTGCATTTAAAAGTGCGTGAGATTGAAAAGTACCTTAAAAACAATCCCAAATACAATGATGAAATATTTTTCTTGGCTGACTTAAAAATTGCATCCGGCAATAATCGTTTTTTTATTTTCAATCTGAAAGAAAATAAATTAACCGATCAAGGATTAATGGCCCATGGTTCGGGATCTGAAACCGGTGTTGAAGGCAAATTACAATTCAGTAACATCCCAAATTCCTATACCACTTCTTTAGGCAAATATGCTATTGGGAATGATTATATTGGAAAGTTCGGCAAAGCCTATAAACTTTATGGGTTAGATCAAACAAACAATAAAGCCTTCGAGCGATTTATAGTTCTTCATTACTATGAAAAAGTGCCATATGAAGAACAATCAAGTCCGATATGCAATAGCTTAGGGTGTCCCATGGTTAATGAAACTTTTTTTAATCGACTGGAAAAAATTATTGACAGCTCGAAAAAACCTATACTGTTGTATCTATATTACTAACTAGATTTGATCTCTTTTCATTTGAGCAATTTGAAAAAGCAACTCTTGAATTCGATGTTCTTTAGACCGGTTATCCGCAATCAGAAAATGGATTTGATTCATGACACTGTCTTCAAAGGCATCGTGAAGAGTGGTATGTGAATGGTGGGTTTTGGTAAGGTCGTCTTTCGTATTATTAAAGTTTAAAAAATGATCAAAGCCAACCTCAAAAAACTGACAAACTTTGTGCATAAGTATAAAATCAATGGATTTGTCTTCATTGCTTTCTATATTACAAAGCTTAGATTGAGATATTCCTAAAATATAGGCCAGTTCAGTTTGTGACATTTTCTTGCCTTCGCGTAATTTTCTGATTTTGATTCCGATTTCCATAATTATTACGTTTTGACTTAATACAATTCATTTTTAAATAGAATTTTACTACAAATATATATAGTTTTGACTGTATTTATTTGTTAAATTTTAATTTTATTTAATTATGAATGTAAGAATTTTGTATTTTTGGGTAATCCTTTCTGTGCTGCTTTGTTCATTACAAAGTTGCCAAACTGAAGAACTTTATGTTAAAGAAAAGGATTTAGGTAAAAAAAGCGGTATTACTACCGAGTATTTGAAAGGTGATGAGGCTATACGCATAGCCCGGATGCTGAAAACTAAGTTCAATAACTTAGGGGTAAACAGTCAACAACAGTCTGTGTCTCGAACGGATTACCAAGAGATTGACTATAATAATATTCTATTAGTTGTTGATTCATTAGGGGTTAGAAATTATATTTTCAGAGTTACAAATCACCCTGAAGATAATTATAAGACCTTTCACAATTTAGTAATGACTGATAAAAACGGTGAACTCGAGTTAACATTAATGAAATATGCTATGACCGATACGTTTGCTCAAGAATATCAAGAACAACTCAAAAAGTTTGAAGAATTCAAAGGGACGATAACCTCTAAAAAAATGCTGCAAACAAATCCTTGTGAAGATATTGAGGCTGATTTTACAAGTCCAACCAACGGTGACCCGGATAGTGGTAGCGGCGGAGGCGGTATTGGCGGCACAGTTGACGACCCTGTTGGTGGTTCCGGGAGTGCGCCCGGAGGATCAGACAATACAAACTGTATTGAAGTTTCCTTAACTGTTATCTGTCAATGCAAAAGATCCTATTCCAGTTGGGAAAATTATTTAACTTCAATGTGTGGAGACGGCAGTAATCCGGGATACGATGTAACATTAGTAGTTACTTATACTGATGTTTGCCAAATGGGTACTTTAAGATGTGCGCCTGATGGGGCGATTGGGGTTATAGACGAAGAGAAAGATTGTAATACATTTGACAAAAGGGTTAATAACATTATAGATGCTGAAGGTGGTTTCTCTTTTGATCCTATTGATCCCGGTGGAGCAACCAATAAAGGAATTAGTTGGAAAGTATGGCAAGCAAATGCAGAAAGTATACTTGGTATTGAACCAAATATCGAGAATTTGGAAATGTTGACAAATGAACAAGCTAAAGCAATGTATAAAGTTCTTTATTGGAATAAGATAAAATGTGATGAAATTACTGATGGTGATTTAAGATACTTGCTCTTTGATTTTTATGTTAATGCTGGATCAAATGCAATAATCACACTGAAAAAAACTCTAAATAGTCTGGGTTATAACCTAACTCTTAATGGATTGGTAGATGATAATCTCATCAACTTAATAAATGCCCATCAAGATCAAATTAACCTATACAATAGCTTTAAATCGAAAAGAGTTAACTATTACAATAACTTAGTTAACGCAAGTACATCAAGATATATTGCTAAATATCCCAATGCTACTAGTCAGCAGTTGTTAACTAATACGCTGAAAAAATTTCAAAACGGATGGCTGAACAGAGCCAATAAGTTCATCAACAAAACAATACAAAATTCAAAGAATGTTAATTGTTAAAAAATAGATATTATGAAAAAATCAATAAGAATAATTATTACTGTTTTTTTTGGTGTAATAATAACCTTAAACAGTACAAACAACATTAGTAAATGTTTTAATACAACATTAGGCAGTGATTTGGTTAAAAATGATTTATTCATGACAAACCAACAAACATCTGAACAAGAGATGCTAAGTGGCACTTGGTATTGGAAATCAACTTCCAATGACAATGAAACTGAATTTTATTTAATCCAAAACGGAAATGAAATAACAGGTAAGCATTGTAGTAGTTTTTTGGGTGGAACAAAACTCGACTGTATAGAAAATAATGCTGAAGACTCCATAACACTAAGTTTGGTTTCTGAGAATGTATATGAAGGCACTATCAGAAGTGGATTCTCAGAAGTGGTAATCAACATCAGACTTTCTTTAAACCCTGATAACAATACCTTATATTTCAAACAACTGTCTCAACCAAGCGAAGAATATTATTTACCTAATAATGTTTTTATGACTTTAGCTCAACCTTAAATACTATATTTCTTGAAAACAAAAATTAAAATCATAGTTGCTGTTGTAATTTCCTCGATACTAATATCCTTTACAACTAACCCAAATCAAAACGAGACAATTATCGAGACTTGGAAATCAGAAGAAGACAGTAATTATTAAATGATATTCAGTGAAAACACTTGCACATTGATTTATTCCAATCAACCATCTAAAATTTATTCATTTACTCTGTCAAACACTTCTCCGAAATGTGGTGATAGTTCCGGTAAGCTCGGAATTGAATTATCTTAGATTGGTTAATTTGGATGACAATAATGATGTAATTTGTTATGAAATCTATAGCCTGTCAGCAACAACATTAACACTAAGACCGGTTGACAAAAGTAGCTTTCTGATTTTTAACAGACAACTTTAGATCCGAATAAAGCTAATCCTAATGATTATGTTAGCCCTACAAATTCAACTTTTGTTGATAATGAAATGTTTGCTAATTATGTTTACAATGATGCTAATAGAAGTGAAAAAGGAAAGTTGGGTAACGTGAATATTGGTGATGGCTATAAGTTTATTGGAAGAGGAATTTTTCAACTAACTGGGCGAACAAATTACACTAATTTTAACACCTTTTACCAAGAGAATTATGATATTACTATAGATTTGTTAGAAAACCCTGAACTTGTTGCGTCAGACAAAAAAATAGCGGTCATAAGTGCATTATGGTTTTTTAAAAATAATGTGCTTGATGAATTGAGCCAAACCTTAGATAGCAACACGACATGTTTAAGCGTTTCCAAATTAGTAAATGGCGGGACAAATGGATTAACCCATAGGACTGCATTATTAACATCAACACAAATCAATATAGATTGCTTATAAACATTTAATAATTTTAAATCTTAAAAAAATGAAAACACTAATAGCATTTTTACTTTTATTATCCACTTATGCACATTCACAGTCAACATTGGTACCACAAGAAAGACAAAGTATCATAGGTACTTGGGTTATTGATAATGAAACTAACAATAAATGGCTTTTCACAGCTAACAATACTTGTGTATGGAAATTAAACGAGGAGACTTTAGACCTATTTACTTATTCCATAAGTAGTGAGTTTTCTTCGAATGGTGTTGAACATACCTATCTTAAATTAATTAAGATAAATAACTCAAATGAAATTTACGAATATGCTATAAACAGTATAAATAACAACAAAATGACTTTAGAAACTTTTGAGCCTAAGCTAAGTTATATATCTTTTACTAAACAATAATTAGCCTCAGAATCTAAGGCGCAGGATCAGGAAATACCGCTTGAATTTTATTAATCTCGGCAACAACTTCAGCAGAAAGCACTGTGTCAAAAGCAGCGATGTTTTCCTGGAGTTGTTCCATTTTAGTAGCACCTATAATAGTTGACATCACAAATTCCTGTTGGTTTACAAAAGCCAAGGCCAGTTGGGTTAAGGTAAGTCTGTTATCCATAGCCAGTTGTTGGTACAATTGCGTTGCTTTCCAACAGTTCTCATTGGCATATCGGGTAAATTGAGGGAAAAGTCCCAAACGAGAATCGGGTTGAATGCCATTCAAATGCTTCCCGGTTAAAAAACTAAAGGCCAAAGGCGAATAAGCCATCAATCCTACATTTTCGCGGAGACAAATCTCAGACAAACCTACTTCAAATAAGCGATTCAATAAAGAATACGGGTTTTGAATAGTCGCTATTTTAGGCAGATTGTGCTTTTCACTTTCGCTTAAAAACTTCATCACTCCATACGGATTTTCATTAGAAACCCCAATATGTCTGATCTTACCTTCTTTAATCAAACCGTCATATACTTGCAAAATTTCCACAAAATTCTCTTGCCATTGGGGATCAATTTTGGAAACACCACGTTGACCAAACATATTCATTACACGTTCCGGCCAATGCATTTGGTACAAATCGATATAATCCGTTTGGAGGTTTTTCAAACTCAAATCTACCGCTTCGTGTATGTTTTTTTTAGAGAAATTCAAAGGCTGACGAATGTATTCCATTCCACGATTAGGTCCGGCGATTTTAGTCGCAATCACCAAATCATTACGCTTTCCGGTTTTTTTTAACCAACTGCCAATATACTTTTCCGTTGACCCTAAAGTAGCCTGTCTGGCCGCAATCGGATACATTTCTGCAGTGTCGATAAAGTTAATCCCTTTTTCAACCGCATAATCCAATTGTGCGTGAGCTTCACTTTCAGAATTTTGCTCGCCAAAAGTCATGGTGCCCAAACAAATTTTGCTGACTTTAATCTCGGTATTCGGTATAGTGGTATAGTTCATTGTGTTGTTTTTTGCTCGGCAAAAATAAAATATTGCACCCGTTTATTGGGTCCGATTAACAGATTTTTTGGAAACGTTGACAATAAAAAAGGTTCTAAGTCAAAACTCAGAACCTTAGTTGCTCAGCACCTTAGCGCCTATTTCTTAAAACTCATTCAACATCTTGGAAATCTCATCCAACTTCGGAGTCAAAATAATTTCAATTCTACGGTTTTTGGCTTTGCCTTCCTGCGTGTCATTACTCATCAATGGTGCGTATTCTCCTCTACCCGCTGCGGTTAAATTCTTCTTTTGAATGCCGGCATTTTCTCCTAAAATATTCACAATGGCAGTGGCTCTTTTGGTCGATAAATCCCAATTGTTTTCAATTCCTCCGCCTATAGCGCCGTATATTTTATCGTTGTCGGTATGACCTTCAATCAACACGGTGATATCCGGATTTTGGGCCAATACTTTCCCTACTTCCACTACCGCTTTTCTTCCTTCTGAACCAACAGCCCAACTTCCGGTTTGGAATAACAATTTGTTTTCCATGGAAACATATACCTTACCATTCTTTTGTTCTACTGTCAATCCTTTTCCTTCAAAAGCATTCAGCGCTTTCGACAAGGTTTCCTTGAGTCTTTTCATGCTGGCGTCTTTGGCGGCAATCATGCTTTCTAATTCATTCAAGCGTTTGGTGCTCGAAGCCAATTCATCTCTCAATTTATTCAATCGATCTTGTTCGGCGGCCATCGCTTTTTCTTTGGCTTCTAATTGTGCCAACAACTCTCGATTTTTATTCATATTAGAGGCCAAAGCATCATTGCTGTTTTTCTCCAAAGCGGCATACGATTCCTGTAAAGCCTTCAAGTTATTCGTAGTTGCCGTGCAATCAGCTTGCAATTTATCGCGATCTGCTTTCAATTTAGCCAACTCAGCCGTCAACGATTTATTTACCGAATCAAACTCGGCATTAGCCTTGTGCAATTCATCAACCTCATCTGATAGCGAGCGGTTTTCCTTTTTTAAATCAGTGTACTTGTTCTCTAAATCGTTATAAATTTTTTTGGAAACACAAGATGACATCAAAGTCATCACTACTATTGCTAAAACTATTCTTTTTACCATTTTTCTATATTCTATGTTCTTTTTTCTCTTAATCTATTTCTACTAAAACCGGACAATGATCGGAATGTTTGGCTTCGGGCAAAATGACAGCACGAGTTAATCTGTTTTTTAAAGGTTCTGTGGCCAAACAATAGTCGATTCTCCAACCTTTGTTGTTGGCTCTGGCATTGGCACGATAACTCCACCAACTGTAATGATGCGGTTCTTTGTTGAAAAACCGAAACGTATCTATAAAACCGCTTTTCATGAATTTGTCTAACCAAGCGCGTTCTTCGGGCAAAAATCCGGAAACGGTTTTATTGCGAATCGGATCATGAATGTCAATGGGTTCGTGACAAATATTATAATCACCACAGACTATCAAATTTGGGATGTCTTTCTTCAAGTTCGTAATGTACTCTTGAAACTCATCCATGTATTGGAACTTGTAGTCCAAACGATCCATATTGGTTCCCGAAGGCAAATACAAACTCATCACCGAAAAGTCATCAAAATCAACACGCAAATTCCTACCTTCAAAATCCATATGATCTATGCCGGTACCGAAAACTACATTATTAGGTTTTATTTTAGACAAAATTGCCACGCCGCTGTAGCCTTTTTTGGTAGCCGAAAACCAATAATGATAAGGATATCCGGATAGTTCCACGTCTAACAACGGGATTTGATCTTCGGTGGCTTTGATTTCTTGGAGACAAATAACATCGGGGTTGGCTTGCTGCAACCAATTTAAAAATCCTTTGGAAATGGCTGCACGAATGCCGTTTACGTTATAAGAGATAATTCGCATTAAGCTTCAAATTAGTTTTTAACTCCGTTAAATTCGACCGAAAGGCCTTGGGTCAAAAATAGGCAAAAAGCCAAACATTTGAAACCCAAAAACCTTAATAAAAAATTAAAGTTTCAACGGTGTTTTCCACATTTTCTCAAGACTATTTGAGTAGAATTACTATCTTTGTTTCTTACTCAAAAATGAACGGTATAAATGGGTTTAGTTACTGCTAAAGAAGTTGCAAAAGCAATAAATGCTGATAAATACGGGGTTTTCGGAACTTTTTGCGGCTGGTTACTAATGAAAGCTTTAAAAATTTCAACCTTAAACAAAATCTACGACCGCAACAAACATTTGAGCGAAGTAGAATTCCTGAACGCCATTTTGGATGAGTTTCAAATTAAATTTGAAATTCCGGAAGACGACTTAAAACGATTACCTAAAGATGGTGCTTACATTACTATTTCCAATCATCCGCTAGGTGGTATTGATGGTATTTTATTATTGAAATTAATGCTCGAAAGAGAACCGAATTTCAAAATCATTGCCAATTTCTTGTTGCATCGTATCGCACCAATGAAACCTTATATCATGCCGGTAAATCCGTTCGAAAACCACAAAGATGCCAAGTCGAGTGTTATCGGAATTAAAGAAACCTTACGCCATTTGAGCGACGGCAAACCTTTAGGCATGTTTCCTGCCGGTGAAGTTTCTACTTATAAAGACGGCAAATTGGTAGTGGACAAAGCCTGGGAAGAAGGCGCTATCAAGGTGATTCGAAAAGCTCAAGTTCCGGTAGTGCCGATTTATTTCCATGCCAAGAACAGCCGCTTTTTCTACTTCTTATCGAAAATTAATCCTACGCTGCGCACCGCCAAATTACCCTCGGAATTGCTAACCCAAAAGGACCGAGTAATTAAAGTGCGCATTGGGAAACCGATATCCGTAGCCGAACAAAACGAACACAAAACCATCGAAGAATACTCGGAATTCTTGCGTCGTAAAACCTATATGTTGGCCAATTCTTTTAACGAAGAATCCAAACTGTTGAGCTCACAAAACCTCAACTTGAATTTGAAAACGCCTAAGAGTCCGAAACAAATTGTAAAACCGGCCAATCACGATAAGATTCTTGAAGAGATCGAAGTCTTGAAGCAAGGCGATTACCGTTTGTTACAAAGTAAAAACTACTTGGTTTTTTTGGTAACTGCCGATAAAATTCCGAATATTTTACACGAAATCGGACGTTTGCGCGAGATTACTTTTAGGGCGGTAGGCGAAGGCACAAATGAGTCTATCGACTTAGACCAATACGACAATTATTACCACCACATGTTTTTGTGGGACGATGAAAGTCAGCAAATAGCCGGTGCCTATCGTATGGGCTTGGGTGCAGAAATTTTCCCGAAATACGGCATCGAAGGCTTTTATTTACAAGACTTATTCCGTTTCGAACCGGAGTTATACGACATGATGTCGAAGTCCATCGAAATGGGTCGCGCCTTTATCGTGAGCGATTACCAGCAAAAACCAATGCCGTTGTTCTTGTTGTGGAAAGGCATCGTACATACTACCTTGCGTTATCCGGAGCACAAATATTTGATTGGTGGCGTGAGCATCAGTAACCAGTTTACCGAATTCTCCAAATCGTTGATGATAGAGTTCATGAAGTCGCATTATTACGATCCGTATGTGGCGCAATACATCAATCCGAAGAAAGAATTCAAAGTAAAATTGAAAGATGCCGACAAAGATTTTGTATTCAATGAGACGGAAGCCGATTTGAATAAATTCGACAAAATTATTGACGAAGTCGAACCGGGCAGTTTGCGACTTCCGGTATTGATTAAAAAATACATCAAGCAAAACGCACGCGTGGTGGCTTTTAATGTAGATCCGCTATTCAATAATGCTGTCGATGGCTTGATGTACATTCGCATTGCCGACTTACCCGAGAGCACTGTAAAACCGGTAATGGAAGAATTCCAAGCCGAATTGGAACGCAAAGAGAAAAATTACAAATAGAAAAAGCCGGTAGTTACTACCGGCTTTTTTATTGAATGGCAAATTGGATTATTCTACTCCAATCTGACTGATATCTTCTGAACCATCTGCTTTTGGATCCGGTCCGTATTTGTTTTCTCCAACATCTCCATTGGTACAAAACATCACAAGCAACCAAATGGCCAAACCAAAAACAACCACTCCGGCAATAATTACGCCTATGCCAAATCCTTCCGGCGAAGCTACTCCTGACAAAGCAGACAAACTAGCGCCAACCATTACAGCAGCACAAATAATCATCGCTAAGTAAATAATCACTAGCAACCATCCACTTTTTCCAATGTCGTGCAATCTTCGGAAAGCAACAGCTAATCCCGGAATAAAAACAGCCAAACCGTAAACGGTGTTTAGACCAATTTCCAAATTCAACGCTTTGTCAATGGCCATTGTAATGACTGAAAAAATCAAATTAAAAAGCGTGAAATACCAATACTCTGATCGGCGTGCTCTGCCGTTAAAATTGGCATAATTTTCAAATACAACTTTTTTGTACCAGTTAAACATAATTAATAGTTATTAGTTAGTCCTACTCTTAAGGAT
>NZ_JBILQL010000062.1:0-14531 GCF_044373165.1 Flavobacterium sp. | reverse complement strand
AGAAACTATGGCAAAAAAGGCTAAACTCTCTAAAAACCGAAGCCTTAACTCCGGTTTCAAATATCTAAGCAGTCTAACAATCTAAGTAGTCTAAATCAATCCCGCGCGTTTCAACAAAGCTTCCGGTTTCGGTTCTTGTCCGCGGAAACGTTTGTACAATTCCATCGGCAATTCGGTGCCGCCTTTGGAAAGCACATTGTCTTTAAATTTGGTAGCGACTTCTGTATTGAAAATCCCATTTTCTTGGAAATACGCAAAAGCATCGGCATCCAAGACTTCCGCCCATTTATAACTGTAATAACCCGAAGAATAACCGCCTTGAAAAATATGCGAAAACGAAACGCTCATGCAATTCTCAGCCACATCCGGATACAAAGTAGTGTTGTCCATCGCGTCTTTTTCAAAGGCTTTTACGTTGTCAATCGTTTGAGGTTTGGCATGATAAGCCATGTCTAATAGCCCAAAACTCAATTGGCGTAATGTCGCCATGCCTTCTAAGAAACTCGCACTTTCTTTGATTTTATCGACATATTGTTGCGGAATAATTGCTCCCGTTTCATAATGTTTGGCAAACAAAGCCAACGCTTCCGGTTCGTAACACCAGTTTTCCATCACTTGACTCGGCAATTCCACAAAATCCCAGTACACAGAAGTGCCCGATAAACTCGGATACGTCGTGTTCGCTAACATACCGTGTAGCGCGTGCCCAAATTCATGGAACAATGTCGTTACCTCGTTAAAGGTTAGGAGTGAAGGTTTGGTTTCAGTTGGCGGCGTGAAGTTACACACGATAGAAACATGCGGTCTTTCGTTTATGCCATTCTTGATATATTGTGGTTTGAACGACGTCATCCAAGCGCCGTTGCGTTTGCCTTTTCTCGGGAAAAAGTCGGAGTAGAAGACCGCAACGAGTTGGCCTTCGAAGTCTAATACTTCAAAAGTTTGTACATCGGCATGGTATTTATCAATATCAAACACTTCTTTGAAAGTGATGCCAAATAATTTTTCAGCAACGGTAAATGCGCCGTTCAAAACGTTTTCCAGTTGAAAATAAGGTTTTAAAATTTCATCATCCAAACTGAATAATTTTTGCTTCAATTTTTCCGAATAGTAAGCGCCATCCCATTTTTCCAAACTTTCCAATCCGTCGAGTTCTTTGGCGAAAGCAGTTAGCTCAGCAAACTCTTTTTGGGCTGCCGGTTTGGCTTTTTCCAATAAATCATTCAAAAACGATTGTACTTTCTCCGGATTTTGCGCCATGCGTTCTTCTAAAACAAAATGGGAATGCGAGTTGTAGCCTAGTAATTGTGCTCTTTCGTGACGCAATTTCACAATGGTTTTTACATTTTCCTGATTGTCATACTCGTTTTCTTGAAACGCTTTTTTGCCGGCGGCAATGGCCATTTCTTTTCGCAATTCGCGATTGTCTACATAAGTCACAAACGGCAAATAACTAGGGAAATCCAGCGTAAATAACCAACCGTCTAAGTCATCCGCTTTGGCCAACGAACGCGCCATTTCTTTGGCGCCATCAGGCAACCCTTTTAAATCGGCTTCGTTGCTGATGTGCAATTTATAACTGTTGGTTTCCGCCAAAACATTTTCGCCAAACGTTAATTTGAATTTGGCCAAGTCAGCGTCAATTTCGCGCAAGCGTGTTTTTTTGTCTTCTGAAAGTAAGGCACCGTTTCGGGCAAAACTTTTATATTTTTTGTCGAGTAAAGTCGATTGTTCCGGAGTTAAAGACAAATTGTCTTTTTGATCGTGAACTGCTTTCACTCTTTTGAATAAATCCTCATTCAACGCAATGTCATTGCCAAAAGCAGTCAACAAAGGCGAAACATCCTGCGCAATTTTCTGCATTTCGTCGCAAGTCTCGGCCGAATTTAAATTGAAGAAGATGGAAGACAATCGATCCAATTCTTGTCCCGAAAAATCCAACGCTTCAATGGTGTTTTCAAAAGTTGGTGCTTCCGGATTTTGGGTTATGGCGTCAATTTCGGCTCTGGCTTTGGCGATGTTTTCTTCAAAAGCCGGTTGGTAATCTTCGATTTTGATTTGAGAAAATGGCGCGGTATTGTGTTTGGTTTGGAAATTTTGGGTGAGTATTTTCATGGTATTTTTAAACATTAAGAAGTTAAGAGAAATTAAGAGATTCATTAAGCTTAATGTAGCTTAATGGAAAGCTTAATTTCTTAATGGTTTAACTTATTTTTTTAATTCATCCGATGATTTGTTAACCGCTTCTTTCAGGCTTTCTTTATAGAAAATGATTTTGTCTAAGACACATTTGTCATGACTTCCGATGATTTGTGCGGCTAAGATTCCGGCATTTTTGGCTCCGTTTAAAGCTACGGTTGCCACAGGAACGCCACCGGGCATTTGCAAAATAGACAGAACAGAATCCCAACCATCGATAGAATTGCTCGATTTTACGGGAACGCCAATTACTGGTAACGGACTCATAGAAGCAACCATTCCCGGCAAATGAGCTGCACCGCCGGCACCAGCAATAATCACCGAAATCCCACGATGGTGAGCGTTTTTGCTAAACTCGAATAATTTCTCCGGAGTGCGATGCGCCGAAACGATATCGACTTCCGTTTGTATGTCAAATCCTTGAAGGATATCGATGGCTTCTTGCATTACGGGTAAATCCGATTTGGAACCCATGATTATGGCTACTTTGCTCATATTCTTAATTTTGAATTTTAAATTATAAATTTTAAATGATTGTAATTTTGTTCATTCAAAATTTATAATTCATCATTTATAATTATTTTTCACTGATCACTCTAATCGAGTTTTTCACTTCTTCGGCAATTTTTCTCGCTTCTGCCATGTTTTGATTGACAATCGTAACGTGGCCCATTTTTCTGAACGGCCGGGTTTCGCGTTTGCCGTAAATGTGTGGCGTTACGCCATCAATCCCCATGATTTTTTCGATGTTTTGGTATACCACTTGTCCGGAATAACCTTCTTCTCCGACCAAATTTACCATAATTCCGGCCACTTTACTGTTGGTGTTGCCTAAAGGTAAATTTAAAATGGCTCTAAGGTGATTTTCAAACTGAGAAGTATAACTCGCTTCGATGCTGTAATGTCCTGAATTGTGGGGTCTTGGCGCGACTTCATTCACCAAAATTTCATCGTCTGCCGTTTGGAACATTTCCACGGCAAGCAATCCAACATGGTTAAAAGCTTGAGAAACTTGTAAGGCTATTTTGGTGGCTTTTTGAGCGACATTATCATCTATACGAGCCGGACAAATCACATATTCTACTTGGTTGGCTTCGGGATGGAATTCCATTTCCACGACCGGATACGTCTTTATTTCCCCTGAAACAGAACGGGCAACGATTACTGCCAACTCATTTTTAAAAGGAACCATTTCTTCGGCTATGCATTCCACATCGGGTAAGTTGATTAAATCTATGGCCGAGCGTACAATTTTCACCCCGTTGCCATCGTAACCGAATTGGGCACATTTCCAAACAAACGGAAATTCCAATTCGTCTTTTTCCAAAGACTTTCTCAAATCGGTTAAATCTACAAATCGATGGTGAGGGGAAGTTGGAATATTGTTATTTACATAAAAATCTTTTTGCTTCCCTTTGTTTTGAATCAGGCGCAAGGTTTTGGGTGAAGGGAAAACCCGTAAACCTTCGGCTTCCAGTTTGTCTAAAGCATCGAGGTTTACATTTTCGATTTCTATAGTCAGTAAATTGACGAGTTTGCCAAATTGGTACACGGTATCAAAATCCATCAAACTGCCTTTGTAAAAAGCGTGAGCACCAAAACGGCTTGGCGCTTCTTCGCTTGAGTCGAGAACATAAGTTTGAATGTCTAATTTTCGGGTTTCGGTCAAAATCATTTTGCCTAATTGCCCGCCACCGAGTATGCCCAATTTAAAATCGGAAGAGAAATAGTTCATAGTGTTGTTGTAGTTGTTGCAAAGATAAGCAATCCTTAAAAAATTATCGCAATCGTTTTAAAAGGTCTTTAACTGCCGAGCGATAACCGGGTGTTTGGTTTTCGAATTCACGGGAAAGAATAAGTTTTAGTTCCTCATTTATCCAAGGATATTTTTTTCCGAAATTGTACAAAGCTCTCATGCTGTAGGCGGCATTGGCGGCTTTATCGGTTTGGATGAGCCAGTCGAGACAAGCTTCTATGATTTTTTCCTCTTGGGTTTCGGTTAAGTTGATTTTTTTGCTTTTAGATAAGAACAAACAAATTTTAGACAAAGAGCGTATGGCAGAATCAGAAGAGTAATTGGCTAAACTTTGACAAAAGGCTTCTTGAAACGGAATGATTAACGCCAAACGCTCTTCGAAAATTAATTCTAAAATCCAGCAGGCTTTGTGGTGGTTTTTGTCTTTAGTATTGAAGCTGATGTCTAGTAAATCTTTCAAAAATTCAGGGTGCTGAAAGACAAAATCCTTATTGTCATCTCTGCTTTTTCGATGAGCAGTGCTATTGGCTATGGTTTTATAGTATTCAGCATTCATTTGGTAAATATATCAATTTTACAAAAAAGTTAAAATACTTGCTACTTGATACTTAATACTTGCGTAAATTTGCAGCTTATTTAAAATTCAAACCAAAATGATACACCTGCACGATAAAACTTTCGAGCCGTTTATTTCTTCAGAAGAAATTGATTTTGCGATAGCGAATATGGCCAAACAAATGGACGACGATTTTTTTGATGAAGTTCCTGTTTTTATTGGTGTTTTGAATGGTGCTTTCATGGTTTTGAGCGATTTGATGAAAAAATACCGCGGGATGTGTGAAGTGAATTTTGTAAAAATGGCTTCTTATGAAGGTACTCAAACCACGGGTGATGTTAAACAATTAATAGGTTTGAACCAAAATTTAGAAGGCAGAACAGTCGTAATTGTGGAAGATATCGTGGATACGGGTAACACAGTGGAAGAATTAAAAGCCATCTTTAAAGAAAAGAAAGTCAAGCATTTGAAAATTGCGACTTTATTCTTCAAACCGGAAGCTTATAAAAAAGACATCAAAATAGATTACGTTGGGATTAGAATTCCGAATAAATTTATCGTAGGATACGGTTTGGACTATGATGGTTTAGGGAGAAATTTACCGGACGTATACCAATTAGCGCAATAACTCATAATTCATAACTCATAACTACTAAAATGATTAACATCGTTCTTTTCGGAAAACCAGGTGCAGGAAAAGGCACACAAGCTGAATTTTTAAAAGGAAAATACAATTTGACACATCTTTCAACCGGAGATATTTTCAGATACAATATTAAAAACGACACCGAATTAGGTCAACTGGCTAAAACCTTTATGGACAAAGGCGATTTGGTTCCCGATGAAGTCACGATTCAAATGTTGCAAAGCGAAGTAGATAAAAACCCACACTCCGCCGGATTTTTATTTGACGGTTTCCCGAGAACTATTGCACAGGCAGAAGCCTTGGATAAATTTTTAGAAGCAAAAGGGCAAAACATTACAGCTACCGTAGCTTTAGAGGCCGATGATGAGATTTTGGTACAAAGATTATTAGAAAGAGGAAAAACTTCCGGAAGACCGGATGATCAGGATGAAGAAAAAATCCGCAACAGATACCAAGAATACAACGAAAAAACCGCACCTTTGATGGATTATTACGATGCGCAAGGTAAATTTCATGCTGTGAACGGAATTGGTTCCATCGAAGAAGTAACTGAGCGTTTAAGCAAAGTAATAGACAATTTATAATTGAAATTTTTGGTTAGAAGGTTATATCCATAACTTATAACTTATAACTCATAACTCAAAGTGGAGATACTTATTATTCTTTTTTTAATCCTGTTAAACGGTGTTTTTTCGATGTCGGAAATCGCTTTGATTTCGGCTCGTAAAAATCGTTTGGAAACAGCCGCAAAAAAAGGAAACACCAATGCCAAAGTTGCGTTAGACTTGGCCAATTCACCCAATAAATTTTTATCAACCGTACAAATCGGGATTACGTTAATCGGGATTTTAACCGGTATTTATTCAGGAGATAAAGTAACCGAAGACGTTACAGTTTTTGTAGAAGGGTTTGAAGCGTTAAAGCCTTATGCCCATTCAATTTCTGTTGGGATTGTGGTCGTGATTTTGACCTTTTTCTCATTGGTTTTAGGCGAATTGTTACCTAAAAGAATCGGCTTGAATTACCCGGAAGCCATCGCCAAAGCTGTTGCAGTTCCGATGAAAATGGTTTCGATAGTGACCATGCCTTTTATTTGGTTGTTAACCGTTTCGACGGATTTTATTTTGGACGTTTTCAAAATCAAACCGACAGCCGACGGCAAAGTCACCGAGGAAGAAATCAAGGCCATCATCAAAGAAGGAACCGAAGGCGGTGAAGTGCAGGAAATTGAACAAGACATAGTGGAACGCGTTTTTCATATTGGTGACCGAAAAGTAAATTCGTTAATGACGCATCGTAAATCGATTGTGTATCTTACTTATGATGATTCCATTGAAGAGTTGAAAGCTAAAGTGTTAGACGAATTGCATTCGGTTTATCCGGTTTGTCACGAGAATTTAGATGAGGTAGTTGGTATTGTTTTACTCAAAGATTTGTTCGCCGGTTTTGAGAAAGGGCCATTCGATTTAAAAAGCATTACTAAAGATCCGGTGTATTTGATTGAACATACTTCGGCTTATAAGGCGTTGGAGAATTTCAAAAAATCAAAAGTGCATTACGCTTTGGTAACCGATGAATACGGCGTTTTTCAAGGAATCATTACGTTGAATGATATTTTAGAAGCGCTGGTTGGAGATGCCGCCGATTTTTATGAAGACGAATTCAAATTAATTGCTCGCGAAGACGGCACTTGGTTGGTAGACGGACATTATTCGTTACACGATTTCTTGACGTATTTTGATATGGATGAACTGATCAACGATTATGATGTAACTACCGTAAGTGGTTTAATCATGACCGAATTAGGTAATATTCCCAAAACCGGAGAAAAACTCATTTGGAACAAATTTGAAATAGAGGTCATCGATATGGATGGCGTGAAGATTGATAAAGTGCTTGTGAAAGCAATTAAGGAATAGTGGATGTGGTCAGATGGCAGTAAACAGCATTACTGAACACTGAACACTGAACACTGAATACTAGAAAAAATGACTGAAGGGAACTTTGTAGACTACGTAAAAATATATGTTTCTTCCGGAAAAGGAGGAAAGGGTTCTTCGCACCTACACCGAGAAAAATTTATTGAAAAAGGCGGACCGGATGGCGGAGATGGAGGTCGAGGTGGCCATGTTATATTGAAAGGCAATAAAAGTCTTTGGACCTTGTTTCACCTTAAATTTGCCCGTCACGTTAAAGCCGGACATGGTGGTGATGGCGGAAGTTCTCGCAGTACCGGTCATGATGGAGAAGATAAAATCATCGAAGTACCATTAGGAACGGTAGTTCGGGATAAAGAAACAGAGGAAATTTTATTCGAAATCACTGAGCACGGAGAAGAAAGAATCTTAATCAAAGGCGGAAAAGGCGGATTAGGCAATTGGCACTTTAGAAGTTCCACCAATCAAACACCAAGATATGCCCAACCCGGAATGCCGGCGGAAGAATTGGATGTGATTTTGGAGTTAAAAGTCTTAGCCGATGTTGGTTTAGTAGGTTTTCCCAATGCCGGAAAATCGACTTTATTATCGGTGTTGACTTCGGCCAAACCTAAGATTGCTGATTATCCGTTTACGACTTTGAAACCCAATTTAGGAATTGTGGCATACAGAGAATTCAAGTCTTTTGTAATGGCAGACATCCCGGGGATTATTGAAGGTGCGGCAGAAGGAAAAGGATTAGGGCATTACTTTTTAAGACACATTGAAAGAAATTCCACTTTATTGTTTTTGGTGCCGGCTGATGCGGATGACATCAAAAAAGAATACGAGATTTTGTTAGATGAATTGCGCCGATACAATCCCGAAATGTTGGATAAAGACCGTTTATTGGTTATTTCTAAAAGCGATATGCTCGACGAAGAATTAAAAGCCGAAATGAAACAGCAACTGGATAAAGAATTTAAAGGATTGCCTTATTTGTTTATTTCTTCGGTAGCCAATCAAGGTTTAACGGAATTAAAAGACAAACTTTGGGAAATGCTAAATGTAGATACAGAAGAGCCAGAGAATAGTCATGGTATATAAAACAAAATCCCGCAAACTGCGGGATTTTTTATTTGAATTGTATTGTTTAGAATCGGTAACCAATCCCTAATTTTATAAAGCTAGCATTGGTGTTGTATTTAGTATCCGGAACACCTACCGGAGTATCGCTCACTTTTATGGCGTCATATTGTACTAACGCAAACATTTTTTTACTGAAATCAAAAGAAAAAGAAACATTGAAATTGAATCCGTTTAATTGCTCTGATTCATTAAAATTAATGATGTCTTCACCGTTATTGCCACTTCCGCTCGAACTGAATTGCATAAAAGTGTAGCCTATTCCCAATGCAGGATGTAATCTTGGTACTCCTTTTAATTTGAGCTCTCCAAAAATTCGAGGTTGGAAATTATAATTTTGGGTTTTAAAATTAAGATCCGGATTGTCGAAGGTGTAAGTTAAATAATTGGCATTTAAGGAAACCCCAAAACTAAAATCTTCTTTGTCTGCAAACCGGTATTTAAAACCAATGTCCAATACGCCTTTATAATTGCTTACAAAGTTGTCCCCGGTTGGAATGGGATAGTTCAGTTCTACAGAAGCTTTGCTTTGAGAGAATGATTGTAAGGCCGAAAAGACAAGTACTAAAGAGATAATTTTTCTCATGGATAAGGTATTTTTGGGTTAAAGTAAAAAATATTTCATAAGCTAAAGTACTTGTTTTAAAAACTCAAATTGTATTCTAAAGGGAGGAAGCTACTACATCGTTATAGTTTTTTAACAAATTTTTAAATTCTTTTCCTTAAAAAAAAGTATTTTTGCACACGTTTTTATGATATTTGATACAGCAAGTATTTTGTCAGGTAGACTATTAACAATCATACTATTAACCCTTATAACATTACAATGAAGAAAATTATTCTATCCTTGATTGCTGCTATTATGCTTGTTCCAACAAGTGTGAAAGCCGACGAAGGAATGTGGTTCTTGATGTTCATCGAGCGTTTAAACCACAGAGACATGCAAAAAATGGGCTTGCAATTGACAGCCGAAGAGATTTACAGTATCAACAATCACAGTTTGAAAGATGCTATTGTACAATTCAACGGCGGTTGTACTGCGGAAATCGTTTCTAAAGACGGTTTGGTATTAACCAATCACCACTGTGGTTATGATGCGATTGCAGAATTGTCTACAGCTGAGAAAAACTTGTTGAAAGACGGTTTTTGGGCAGCCAACAGAAAAGCAGAAATCAAGCCTTCCAGTTTGTTTGTTCGTTTTTTCGTAAGAATGGACGATTGTACCAAACGTATTTTGGCTAAAGTGAATCCTTCTATGTCTGAGGCCGACAGAGAAAAAGCCATCAATGCTGAAATTGCAGCTATCGAAAAAGAAAATAACGGCGGCGGAAAGTATACTGTTTCTGTTCGTTCTTTCTTCCAAGGCAATGAGTTTTACTACTTTGTTTACCAAGATTATAAAGACGTTCGTTTGGTAGGAACACCACCGGAAAGCCTTGGAAAATTTGGTGGCGATACAGACAACTGGGAATGGCCACGTCATACAGCCGATTTTTCTATGTTCCGCGTATATGCAGACAAAGACGGAAATCCTGCGGATTATTCAGAAAATAACGTGCCTTTACAGCCTAAACACTATTTACCGGTAAACATTAACGGAGTTAAAGAAAACGACTTCGCCATGATTTTAGGATATCCGGGAAGAACCAACCGTTGGATGCCGGCAGGCGGTATTGAGCAAAACGTGAAGTTTGCTTATCCTGCTTGGGTTGAAGGTGCCAAAACCGGTATGGACAATATGAAAAAGTATATGGACCAAAGCGACGCCTTGAATTTGGTTTATGCTTCAAAATATGCTTCAACCGCTAACTATTGGAAAAACCGTCAAGGAATGATTGATGCTTTGACCAAGTTTGGTACGGCTAAAACCAAAGCAGCTCAAGAAGCAAAGTTCAATACATGGGCTAACAAACCGGCTAATAAAGCTAAGTACGGAAATGTTATTGCCAACATCAATAAGTTTTATGCTTTGACTAACGAAAAGTCAAGACACGATAACTATATGCAACAATTGTTCAGAACTTCTTCTTTCGGAACTATCGGAAGAACATTAGGAAGACAATTGGAAGCTTATGTGAAAGCTGATGCTGCAAAGCGTGCTCAAATGGCACCTGCTATTGAAGAGATGGCTACAGAAATGTATAAAGAGCTACACATTCCTGCTGAAAAAGATATTTTGGCTGCTCAATTAAAATTGTATGCTACTAAATCTACAGGTTATGCTATCGCGCCATCAGTTAAAAAGATTGCTGACGAAAACAACAATGATTTTGTAAAATATGTGAATGCAGCTTTCGATATGAGTATTTTTACTTCATTAGATCGAATCAAAGCTTTCTTAGTGATTCCAAGTCAAGGTGTTTTAGAAAACGATCCTTTGTTTGTGTTGTCTAATGATATGTTGACACATTTCAGTTCAAAATCTGACGAAATTGCTAAAGCTCAAAACGATTACAGTGCTTCGTTCCGTTTGTTAGTAGAAGGTTTAAGAGAATCTAAAATCGGTACTATTAAATATCCTGACGCCAACTCAACTTTGCGTTTGACTTACGGAAAAGTACGTTCGTTACCGGCTGACAAGCGCAATGATGCCAAAATTAATAACTATACTACCTTAGAAGGTCAGGTTAAAAAATACAAAAAAGGAGACCAAGAGTTTGACTTACCGTTGAAAGTTTTGGAGATGAACAAGAACAAAGATTTTGGTCGTTATGCTGATAAAGACGGTTCTTTACACGTGAATTTCTTAACCGATAATGATATTACCGGAGGTAACTCAGGTTCACCGGTATTAAATGGTAAAGGAGAATTAATTGGTTTAGCGTTTGACGGAAACATCGAAGCGATGGCTGGTGATGTTATCTTTGACAGTAAATTGCAAAGAACCATTAACGTTGATATTCGTTATGTGTTATGGGTAATTGAGAATTTCTCGGGTGCCAAACACATAGTAGACGAAATGACTTTAGTGAAGTAATTTTATACTTTAGTTTACATAAAAAAACGTCCTGAGTAATCAGGACGTTTTTTTATGTAAACTTTTTTTCATAGTAATGAAGTCCAACTATAAAGCAACACTCTTTTTACTTAGCTACTTTTATAGGAACCATCATATTGTTTTCTAAAGTTACTTTAACAACATATACACCATTAGGATAGTTGAAGGTTGTGGAAAGTGCTGAATCTAATTCGGTGTTGGTAATCGTATTTAATTTTTTGCCCGACAGTTCATAGATTACAATTTCTTTAATGTTAACCATTGCTTCGATGTGCAATTGATTGTCTTTTACGTAAGCAATCGCATTGTTGGTTTCTAAATCTCCATTGCCTAAAGTATTGGCATTGAATACTATTTCAAAACGATTATCAAATGTTCCGGTAGCGGTATTAAAGGAGTAGGAATTTGCTTTAATATCATGAACAACATTCAATAATTTATCTCTCAAATAGACAGCTTGATTGTTTTCAAATATACCGTCCGTATGATCAATGGCAATGTTGTATTCTCCGGCACTATTCACTGAGTATCCCAAAGGAACTACATCGTTTTGGTCAAAAGGAAGGGCTTTACCTTGAATAACCAATTTTTTATTTTCTGCTATTGAATAGATATTGATTTCATTAGAGGTAAAGGTGTTTCCATCATACAATCGGTCTAAGCCGTTGGTAGCACCTTCCACATATCCAATCAATGTTTGTCGGAATTTATTTTGACTGTTGGACAAGTTCAACCAGATACGATGTTTCTCCGTTAAGATACTATTGGCACTTCTGAAGAATTGCGAGTTGTTAGCTGAAACCCTCATACTATTGTCAAATTTAATTTGTCCATCGGCAAAAACCTGTGCAAAGAATCCTTGCCCTGATGAAATTTTGCCGCTTGGTAACAACGAAAGATTGGAAGAATCACTGGCCGGAGTAGTTGCCGTTGGTCCGGTTAAGTTCCAACTGGCATAATCTTGGAAATTATATGGTCCGGAGCCCGAGTATAATGTCACTGAGGTCCAAAAGAATAACGTTCCTCCCAATTCACTGTTGTCGGGATTAGTTAAAAAAGCTGCGGCATCAATAGCACTTGGATACGGATTTGATAGCAATGCAGTATTTCCGGTTACCATAGAAGATGAATCGTAACTGTCCACTGTAACATTGATAATTCCGTTGTTTGGAATCCCCGTAAAATTAAAATCGATGGTTCCTGTTCCTGTAGTAAACGGAGCCGAATTTCTTACTCTAGTAATAAATCCGTGACCCGGAATGGTATTGCTAAGTGGTAACCAACTGCCGTTCATAGCACCCGATTGCCATCTGTATTTGTAATCAAATTGACTTGGGATTTGTGAAAAAACATTTCCTGCTACAGGCGAACCCCAATACACATAGGCAAATCGAGTCATGGCTCTTGATGTTCTGCTATATTTTATATTTCCGGTATTTATAGCATTATCATTAACCTGTACCAAACTAGCCCCGTTTTTGATGTTAAAAGTGGCTGTATGATTTGTATTCACCTCGTTTGTGACAGTCAAAGTATTGGTGGCATTGATGTCTAATTTGGCATTTGACAATAAGCTGATATTAGAAGCATAGGCTTCGTAGTTAGTCCCTAGAATGATAGGGTCGTTTGTCACATTAGGGATGATAACACAATGTGTTGCATTAGGCACTCCATTGGGAGTCCAGTTTGTTGGGTTGTTCCAATCTGTATTAACACTACCGTTCCAAGTTTTAGCATAAGACGTTATTTCTATACAATTGCTGAATACTATACATTGAACACTATTCAAGGTAGAAGTAATTCTCACTTGATAATAGGTCGTTTGGGATATAGGTGTAGGAGTATAGGTGGCGCTTGTAGCCCCAAAAATAGTTGTCCATGGTCCGGAACAACCAACAGTACTTCTTTGCCATTGGTAAGTTAGCGTTCCTGTGCCGCTTGCCGGTGTGGTCACAATGAAGCTGGTTGGACTATCAGTTGTGTTGCAAACACTTTGGTTGCCATTAATCACCGGAGGGGTAACATTGTTAACAAAAACAGTTAAAAAATTAGAGTTTGCCGAACAGTTAACGGAATTAATGCTTGCGGTAATTACTCGTCGGTAATAGGTGGTTTGATATACCGGGCCATTTTCATCATAAGTAGCATTGGTAGCACCCAAAATATCTGTCCACGGACCGGCACCACCAACTAAGCTCATTTGCCATTGATAGGTAAGGTTGCTTCCGGTAGCGGGAGTTACTTCAGTAAAGGCGCTAGGATCACCGCCATTACAAACAGTTCTGTTTCCACTGATGGTTCCGGCAGTTACCGCATTTACAGTTACGGTAACACAATTACTTACAGCAGAACATTGCACGCTATTCAATGTAGAAAAGGTTACTCGTTGGTAGTAAGTAGTGACTAATAATCCGGAAGGAGCATCATAAGTGGCTGCAGTGGCTCCGGAGATATTAGTCCATGGCCCGGAACAACCTGTCGTATTTCTCTGCCATTGGTATGTTAAGGTACCGGAACCTGATGAAGGGGTTACTACTGTAAAGGCAGATGGATTGTTGCCACACAATGTTTGATTGTCAGCAATAATGCCACCAGTTACATCATTCACAGTTACCACTATACAATTACTGAAATCGGAACACGTAACACTGTTCAGTAGCGACGTTGCCACTCTACGATAATAAGTTGTAACAGTTATCCCCGACGGTGCATCATAAGTAGCTGAATTGGCTCCCATTATATTGGTCCAGCTTCCGCTACATCCTGTGGTATTGCTTTGCCATTGGTAGGAGATAGTACCGCCGCTAGTTGCATTCACATTAGTAAAAGCTATAGGATCACCTCCGGAGCAAATCGTTTGACTTCCGGTTATTGAGCCAGGATTGATATTGTTAACGGTTACTTGGATAGTATTAGAGGTTGCGTTGCATTCTTTTCCGTTTACCGTTGAAATAGTAATTCTTCTAAACCAAGTTGTTTGACTTAGTGTAGCAGCATCATAAGTAGCCGAATTGGCTCCTGATAGGTTAGTGAAAGTAATATTGTCTGTACTGCTTTGCCATTGATAGGTCAGATTTAGACCTGTTGGGGCAACAGTTTGTGTAAAAGCTACAGGATCTCCACCGAAGCAAATAGTTTGATTAGCCGCTATAGTTCCGGCAGTAACGGTTGGTGCAATACTAATGATTACAGTCACCGGACTTCCGCTACAACCATTAGAAGATGGTGTAATGGTAAAAGTCACATTTTGAACGTTAGCCGAGTTGTTAGTCAGTGTATTGGTAATGGAAAATATGCCGCCGGGAGCAATATTT
>NZ_JBILQL010000127.1:0-3586 GCF_044373165.1 Flavobacterium sp. | reverse complement strand
CATCTACAGCCACGGCAGCCCAACCAATTTCTTTTAAAATGCGGTTCATGCCGTACATGTTCGGAATAGAATCCACTTCCAGACCGGTTTTTTGCAATCCATCCAAATAAGATTCGTGCGCTACTTTTGAAAGATAATCCACATTTTTACGCATCACATAACGCCATACTGCCTGATTTATCGGCGTATAATCGTTGTAATCTTGCGGTTTGATAAACTGTTTTAAATGCTTTGGTAGTCTGTCAATCAAAGGGTTGCTTTCAAAATTCGCTTCCATAAATGTAATTTTGCCTGTCTGCCGACAGGTAGATTGTGTTCGTAAATTTACAAATCTTAGCCAAAACAACTGTGATAAAAATCATAAAATGACTTCCGAAATTTATTTTTAGGAGCTGTGTCCGGCTTTCCATTATATCTTTTTTCATTACCGAGGATTAAAACCCACGGCAATGAAAAAAGGATGTCATTCCAATCCGGGCTAGGACAATCTGCAAAAAAAACCGTAACGTCTTAGTTACGGTTTAAGTTTTATCTGCCAACTGAACACTGCTAACTGCTTATTTCTTCTGCGGTGGATATTGTTCCAGAATTTTGGATACAAATTCTTTAATGAGGGCTTCTTTTTTGTCGCGGTCTTTGGTTAACACACCTTCGCCTTCACCTTGCCAAATCAATTCTTTTTTCTTGGCGTCAATAATGTCGATGTACAATGAACCTTCAGTGTGACGGGTTACCATAGTGTTGCCGCCCCATAAGAACGGATTCCAACCCCAACCCCAGCCATAACCCCAGCCGGCATTGAATTGGTTGACATTGACTTCTTCTCTTTCTTTGGTGAAAAACGAAATCAACAAATCGGGATTGTCACTTTTGGTAAATCCTTTAGCGCTCATGGTTTCATCTATGGCGCGTAAAATACGTTTTTTATCTAAATCAGATATCTCGGCTTTGTCTATGCCGTTCTTGTGGAAGGCATAAGTCTTATAAGGTGTAAAATCGACTTGTTTGTCAAAGTCCGAATACACTCTAACCGAACTGCAAGAAGCTAGGACTAAGAGCAGTACAAACGGTAAAAATTTAGTTGCTTTCATAGGTTATTTTTTTTGATTATTAGACTTCTTAGATTGTTAGATATTGCATTCATTCACAGAGATTATTTGTTCTAAGACAGTCTAATGCTCTAAAAATCTAACAATCCATCATCAACTACATTAGGGATGGTGACTTTCAACAAAGGTTGCGTTTCCATCGCCCTTTTTATAGCAAAAACGGCGCCTTCATTTCTAGCCCAACTTCTGCGTGAAATGCCGTTGTTCACATCCCAGAAAAGCATTGATTCTAAACGTCTTGACGCGGCTTTAGAGCCATCAAGAACCATACCAAATCCGCCGTTAATTACCTCGCCCCAGCCAACACCGCCACCGTTGTGAATAGATACCCAAGTAGCGCCTCGGAAACTGTCGCCAATTACATTGTGTATCGCCATATCTGCGGTAAAGCGAGAACCGTCATAGATGTTAGATGTTTCGCGGTAAGGAGAATCAGTCCCGGAAACGTCATGGTGATCGCGACCTAAAATCACATAACCAATTTCTCCACGAGTAATCGCTTGATTGAAGGCTTCGGCAATTTTGATACGTCCTTCGGCATCTGCGTACAGAATGCGAGCTTGAGAACCAACTACCAATTTATTTTCTTGAGCACCTTTAATCCATTGGATGTTATCGGCCATTTGTTGTTGGATTTCCTCGGGTGCGGTTTTCATCATTTCCTCTAAGACGTCACAAGCAATTTTGTCAGTCTTAGCTAAATCTTCGGGGTTTCCTGAGGCACAAACCCAACGGAACGGGCCAAATCCGTAGTCAAAGCACATCGGTCCCATGATATCTTGTACGTAACTCGGGTATTTGAATTCTCTGCCCAAAGTAGGATGGTCGTTCATTACATCGGCGCCGGCACGAGAAGATTCTAATAAAAAGGCATTGCCATAGTCAAAAAAGTAAGTACCTTTTACCGTATGCTTGTTGATGGCTGCAGCATGACGGCGCAGGGTTTTTTGGACTTCCTCTTTGAATTGCTCCGGGTTATTCGCCATCAAATTATTTGACTCTTCAAAAGTGTAACCGATAGGGTAGTATCCACCGGCCCACGGATTGTGTAATGAGGTTTGATCGGAGCCTAAATCGATGTGTAAATTCTCTTGGTCAAAGCGTTCCCAAACATCTACTATATTCCCTAAATAGGCAATAGAAACTACTTCTTGAGCGGCTAAAGCTTTTTTCACTCTGGGTACTAATTCATCTATATTTTCTATGATTTCGTTAATCCAACCTTGCGAATGACGGATATGCGTAATTTTAGGATTTACTTCAGCACAAACTGTTACACAACCGGCAATATTTCCGGCTTTGGGTTGTGCACCGCTCATACCGCCTAAACCGGAGGTAACGAATAATCCGCCTTTAGGCGATTTTTTGATTTTTCGGAAGCCGTTCAACACGGTGATGGTGGTGCCGTGCACGATGCCTTGCGGACCGATGTACATATAACTTCCCGCGGTCATTTGGCCGTACTGGGAAACGCCAAGAGCATTCATTTTTTCCCAATCGTCGGGTTTAGAGTAATTCGGGATTACCATACCATTGGTTACCACGACTCTCGGCGCATCCGGATGCGATGGGAATAAACCCATAGGATGACCGGAATACATAACCAAGGTTTGTTCTTCGGTCATTTCGGCAAAGTATTTCATGGTGAGTAAGTATTGCGCCCAGTTTTGGAAAACCGCACCGTTACCGCCATAAGTGATTAACTCGTGTGGGTGTTGTGCCACGGCATAATCCAAATTATTTTGGATCATGAGCATGATGGCTTTGGCTTGTTCGCATTTTCCGGGATATTCAGATATAGGACGGGCATACATGCGGTAATCCGGACGAAAGCGGTACATGTAAATACGGCCATAGGTTTCTAACTCAGCTTTAAACTCCGGAATTAGCGTAGCATGATGTTGCGGTTCGAAATAGCGTAATGCATTCCTTAAGGCTAATTTTTTTTCTTCTTCGGTTAGTATTTCTTTGCGTTTTGGCGCGTGATTGATTTGTGGTTCATAAGGTTTTGGCTGTGGTAAAACGGCCGGGATTCCTTGGAGAATTTGTTCTTGAAAAGTCATATTTATAGTTGCTGAGGTTCTGAGTGACTAAGTTGCTGAGTTTTTATCAATTGTTTTGTCTTTTTAAATTCTTTTTGCGTTAGGGATTGCAGTGGAAATCCTTTTTAGTTTGTGAATTGACTTCCAAAGTTTCGGTACAGCACTACAAACTAAAAAAGATTGCAATGGAAAGCCCGACCCTTGTGGTAACGCCCTAATTATTTTTTTATTATTCCTGTTTTTTTATCAAATCCGTATGGGCAATGACGGCAACCACTTTTGCAGCAATAGCCGCGTTTTAGGTGGTGTTTTTCGGTGAAAACTTTATAACCTTCGGGCGTGAGGTAATAGTCTTCGCCTTCTATTAATTTATTTTCATTATTTTGCTCGTTCATAGACGCAAATTTAAAGAGTTTATAAGTAATGATACTCATC
>NZ_JBILQL010000126.1:0-3603 GCF_044373165.1 Flavobacterium sp. | reverse complement strand
GCTTTGCCTAAGGTGAGTAAATCAGTTTCTGTATTCTTGTGATTAGAAACTGCGTCTATACGGTCGCCTTGCACCACTGTATTATTTTTAATTCTGTTGATAATCTTCGGGATAAAAATGATTCCAAAAATCAACACTATAAATGAAAGTCCTATGTAAGATTTGTTCTTCATCCTAGATTTTTCTATTTGCGTTATTGCGTTTCAAAGCCAAACGATATTCAGCCAGTATAATTTTAACATCATCCATCATATCATTGTGTAAATCAGAGGCTGAAGTGGTATTATACCCTTCTTTATACTCCGGTTCGCCTTGTTCGCTTTTGCCTTTTCTGCCGCGCAGGTTTCTCTTTTTGTCGATGATGTAAACATAAGGAGTACCGGCTTTTTCATCTAACTTTCCGAGTAGTTTAAGATTTTTGTGGTAAGCTTCAATGGCTTCGGGTGCAGCAAAAACAAAATGATATCCGGACACATTGGTGATCTTTCCTAACTCTTTTAAAAGTTTTTCGGCTTGTTGCTGACTGCCATCAGGGGCAACAAAAACCATTTGAAAATCTTTAAACTCAAGGTATTTGTTGTAAATTTTTTGATTCAGCGTAAAGAAGTTTCCGCTGTTAGTCATTATATCTTGCCCGGGAAAACCTAGAATAGTTATTTTATTGTTTAAGGTTACCTTTTCCCCTTTTAAAGAAGTCCATTCCGAATTAATATCGGGAATACCGGCTGTAATTGTAGGCAAGGTAATAAAACTATTGACCCCGGAAGCAAAGAAAAGATAAGCAACTATGGGCAAGATAAACAGAACGAAAAGGACGAGATTCTTTTTCATGTTTGAACTAAAATAATAGCATTACAAAAATAAAAAAAGGTACGCAATGCGTACCCTTTTTTTTGAATTAAAATAGTGTTAAAAATTCCATTTAATGGTAGAATTTTTAAAAACCTCATATACATAATCTGCTTCAACTAACAGGATGAAAACAAGGTATAAAACAAGGAATATTACTGTTGCTACAACAGCCCATCGCAAACTGCTTTTTTCACCTTCCATGTGCATGAAAGCCCAAACAATATAGTAAGCTTTGTATAATGTTAAAATGATGAAAATCCAGTTAAGCAAGTTCATGCTTAAAAAATTATTCATGAATAAAACTTCAGGTCTTACAATCCCAAGAGCAACTTCAACTATAGTTACTATAGACAATAAGATAAAAACTTTCCAAATTCTGGATGTATTGGATACATGTTCGTGTGCGTGTGACATAATATACTATGTATTACAGTGATTAAACTAAGTAGAAGAAGGTAAATACGAATACCCAAACTAAATCAACGAAGTGCCAATAAAGCCCAACTTTTTCTACCATTTCATAATTCTTTCTTCTTTCGTAAGTTCCTAAAAGAACATTGAAATAAATAATAATGTTGATGATTACTCCGGAGAAAACGTGGAATCCGTGGAATCCGGTAATAAAGAAAAAGAAATCGGCAAACAATTTACTTCCGTATTCATTTCTTTCTAGATTAGCCCCTTCAACCACCAAATAGGCATTAGCCACCATAGCTTCGGAAGCTTCTCTGGTTAAAATTTCACGGTGTTTGTTTTTGTTTAAGCCTTGTTGTAAATCTTTGTTAGCCTTATCTTCTGGAGTATCTCTGTAAATTTTTTCAGTTCTTACCAATAAATCAGGGTGTGCTTTGAAACCGGCTTGCACTTCTGCTACTGAATAAGTTGGCAATGCTGATTCTCCTTCGAACCAAATACCATTACTTCTTTTGTGTTGCTCTCTTGCTTCCGGTAAAACCGCAGCAAACTCTTCTAATTTAACTCTTTTACCGGTTTTATCAACGAATTGAATGATACTTCCTCCTTTAGTTTCGATAGCACCATATTCTCCTTTGATGAAGTTTTTCCATTCCCATGCTTGAGAACCAACGAAAATTAAACCTCCGATGATAGTCAGCAACATGTAGAAAGCCACTTTTTTCTGCTTCATTTGGTGTCCGGCATCAACAGCTAAAACCATAGTAACAGAAGAAAAAATCAAGATAAACGTCATTAATGCTACGTAATACATCGGAGCATCTACGCCGTGCATGAACGGAAAGTGAGTAAATACCTCATCGGCTATAGGCCAATTGTCAATAAATTTAAATCTTGAAAATCCGTAAGCAGCAAGGAAACCCGAGAATGTCAAGGCATCCGATACGATAAAAAACCACATCATCAATTTACCATAACTGGCACCCATTGGCTCGTTTCCGCCACCCCAAGTATTTTCGTTTGTATTTGCAGTAGTAACTGTAGCTCCCATAAAAGTTATTAGTTAAAAAGTTCCCAAATTTAGATTTTTTTTCTTATTTAAAGAAATATAAAAATAAAAACAAACAAATCCACAAGAAATCGAGAAAGTGCCAATACATCGCACCTAGCTCAATGCCAAGGAATTGAGTTGAATTGTATTTTTGTTTAAAATGATTATAAATTATGATTAAAAGCGAAATAATTCCTCCGGCAAGGTGCGCCATGTGTACCACAGCAATCACGTAAAGAAAAGTGGTAGCAATGTTACTCTCCGGTCCGGTAAAGTAATACCCTTGCTCAATCAGTTGGCCAAAGCCAGCAAACTGCAAAGCCACAAACGCTATTCCTAATCCTAAAGTGGCTAAAAGCAAACTTGAAACCAAACTTCTGTTGTCTTTTTGAATGGCCTTTTGCGCCAAGTGAAATGTCACACTGCAAAGCACTATAGCCAAAGTGCTAAAATAAAAAGCGGAAGGAAATTGAAAATCTTTCATCCAATCTTCTCTCGACTTACTCACTACAAAAGCACTGGTAATTCCGGCAAACATCATGGTCATACTGGCCATAGCAAACCACAACAGTAATTTTTGGGAACGTGCCTTTCTGGCTTGGTGTTCGTCTATCGACATAATTGTTGCCATAACTATCTTAAAAATTTATCTGTTATATAAACTATTTGTAACAACGTAATATAAGAAACACTAACCAACATTAGCGTTCTGGCGGCTTTAGCTGTTCTCAATTGGTATAATTTGATGGCGTAAAAAATAACCCAAAGCCCTAACAAAAATACTAATCCTGCCGCAATCGGCGAAAGGAATAACTTTCCGGTATAACCCAAACAAGGCAACAAAGACGCCACTAACAACCAAACCGAATACAATATGGTTTGCAAGGCTGTTGACGAATCTTTCTTACCGGTAGGCAACATAAAAAATCCGGCCTTTTCATAATCCTCATACAAAAACCATCCAATGGCCCAAAAATGAGGAAACTGCCAAAAAAACTGTATCAAGAAAAGCGTTCCCGCCTCAATCCCAAAATGATTCGTAGCAGCCACCCAACCTAACATAAAGGGAATCGCTCCCGGAAATGCACCTACAAAAACCGATAGCGGAGTAACCGTTTTCAAAGGCGTGTAAACACTGGTGTATAAAAAAATGGAAATAGCACCAAACATGGCAGACTTCGGATTAATCAGATACAACAAAACCAAACCAACTATTGTTAGCAAACTGGCTGCAAACAATGCGCGATTCGGCGCCATTCTGCCTGATGCCACAGGACGGTTTTTGG
>NZ_JBILQL010000125.1:0-3612 GCF_044373165.1 Flavobacterium sp. | reverse complement strand
TAATCGGAAATTCTACCGTAATTGACATTTTTAATTTCCATGATGTAGGCTAACTTTTCAGCGTCAATACCGTCAGCATCAAAAATATAACCTGATGAATCTGAGGCAGTAACTACTTTCCCGCCTAATTGAGTTGCTTTTTGAATGGCATATTGTGCCACATTTCCTGAACCTGAAACGACTACGGTTTTTCCTGAGAAACTATCGCCTTTGGTAGCCAGCATGTTTTGAGCGAAGTAAACATCGCCGTAACCTGTGGCTTCAGGACGGATTAATGAACCACCGAAAGTGATTCCTTTTCCGGTTAATACTCCTGTAAATTCATTTCTCAATCTTTTATATTGACCAAACATGTAGCCAACTTCTCTTCCGCCTACACCAATATCTCCTGCCGGTACATCTGTGTCTGCTCCGATATGTTTTGACAATTCAGTCATGAAAGCTTGACAAAACTTCATGATTTCATTATCCGATTTTCCTTTTGGATCAAAATCAGAACCTCCTTTTCCTCCACCCATTGGTAAAGTAGTTAAGCTGTTTTTGAAAGTTTGCTCAAAAGCTAAAAATTTCAAGATGCTCAAGTTAACCGAAGGATGGAAACGAATCCCTCCTTTGTATGGTCCGATGGCAGAATTCATTTGAATTCTGTAGCCACGATTTACTTGGGTATTTCCGGCATCGTCAATCCAACAAACACGGAACATGATGACTCTTTCGGGCTCTACCATTCTTTCCAAAAGCATTTTGTTTTGGTATTTTTTATTTTGTTCAATAAAAGGAATTACGGTTTCGGCAACTTCCTTAACTGCTTGCATGAATTCAGGTTCGTGACCATTTCTTTTGGCAACTAATTCGATAAAATCGTTGATACTTTGTGACATAAAATATACTGTTTAATTTTTTTAAGAAAACGTTTTCGTAAATTCCGACAAATATACATTTTATTAAAAATGCGGGCGCAATTTTTTTAAAATTCTCAGAACTTTTGTTTTTATGTTAAGAAAATTTAAAGAAAGTTATATTTAATGTTGTGTTTTAAAACTTTTTTTGCTTTTTTTCGTATATAAATCAACAAAATTTTATTTTATTTTATAACTGAATGATGTTTTTATATATTTGTCGAGAATTGAACTTATTAGTATGCAAATGCCCAAAAAATTTATTATAGCTACACTCTTGTTATTTGCATTTTCGAATAACGCTTTGTCCCAGTTTGGGTTTTCACATGAAGTTGGGGTAATCGTAGGACCGGTTGCTTTTCAATCTGATTATGGGGAGCGACATGATTTTTCTACTAATGCCGGAAATACAGGATATGGTATCGGATTGATACATTATTTAAATTTTTCTTACCGTGCTGATTGTAACTGTTACACTCCGGAGACCTATTTTAATGATCACTTTAAGTTAAGAAGTGAGTTGTCATATAATAAAACTGAGTTACAGCATTTTGGTCGTTGGGTTGATCCAGACAAGACGTCTTTATTTGCCAATCAGTTGAGAGCAATGCGCGGAAGTACTTCGGTTACTAACATTGGAATGCAGTTAGAATATTTTCCTTTAAGTATCAGGGATTTTTCTTCTACGATTGGCGCTTGGGCACCTTTTATTAGTTTAGGAGGGCAATTTAGTTTTTATGATCCGGAAGTATATTCTTTACTTGGTGACGGAACTTTAGATAATTTTTTAACTACTCCTATTAAATACTTTGGAGGTACTACAAACCAAGGAGGAACAGTTTGGTCTATTGTAGGAAGTGTAGGCACCAGATACAAATTGACTGAGTTGTCTGACTTAATGGTTGATATGAGATTCCAGTATTACTTTTCCAACTGGGTTGATGGCCTAAATCCTGATCCTACAGTCTATCTTGAAAACAGAGCGAATGATTGGAATGTTTGGTTCAATGTAGGATATATTTATTATTTACAATAGGCTGTTTTAATCCTCTGCAGCTTCTTTATAATCAGGGTATAAAAATTTATTGTACGGGAATCGCGTGATGTGAATCTCCCTCACAGCCTCATATACTTTTTCTCTGAATTCCTCAAAATTCTCTTTGTTTGTTGCAGAAATAAAAAGAGCATTTTCTTTACCAACATTATTCATCCATGTGGTTTTCCATTCTTCCAAAGTGTAGTGTTTGGTTGTTTTTTCGGTGATTAAATCATCTGCTTCAATTAGTAAATGTTTGTAGGCGTCTATTTTATTAAAAACCATTATGGTTGGCTTGTCATTGCTTTTAATGTCGAGTAATATTTGATTCACAGATACAATGTGTTCCTCAAAATCGGCATGTGAAATATCAACTACATGTAACAATAAATCAGCTTCTCGAACTTCATCCAAAGTACTTTTGAAGGACTCAATTAATTGGGTAGGCAATTTGCGAATGAACCCAACAGTATCTGACAATAGAAATGGCAGATTTTTGATAACGACTTTACGAACGGTTGTGTCTAATGTTGCAAATAATTTATTTTCAACAAAAACTTCACTTTTACTTATGACATTCATTAAGGTTGATTTGCCTACGTTAGTGTAACCCACTAAAGCAACCCTTACCATAGCCCCGCGATTGCTTCTTTGAACGGCCATTTGTTTGTCAATTGTTCTGATTTTTTCTTTTAACAACGCAATTCTGTCACGAACAATACGTCGGTCGGTTTCAATTTCTGTTTCTCCGGGACCGCGAAGACCAATACCTCCCTTTTGACGCTCCAAGTGAGTCCACATTCCTGACAATCGTGGTAATAAATATTGGCATTGGGCCAATTCTACTTGGGTTCGTGCGTATGAAGTTTCTGCTCTTTGAGCGAAAATATCTAAAATTAAGTTGGTTCTGTCTAAGATTTTGCAGTCCAGAATTTTGGAAATATTTTTTTGTTGTGAAGGAGATAATTCATCATCAAAAATTACGGTTGAGATATTTTGCTCCTTTATAAATATATTGATTTCATCGATTTTACCGGTGCCCAAAAAGGTTTTAGGGTTAGGTTTTTCAAGTTTTTGTGAAAACCGTTTGATGACTTCTCCTCCGGCGGTAAAAGTAAGGAATTCCAGCTCATCAAGATATTCATTTAATTTTTCTTCACTCTGGTTTTGAGTGACTATTCCCACCAGTACAGTCCTTTCAAAATTTATTACTTCTTTTTCTAACATCATCTTTGATTGAGAGACAAAAGTAATGATAAGTAGTTAAAGTTTGTATACAATTATTTTACGAAAGCATAATGTTTAAAAATCAATTATTCTTTCAAAAAAAATATAAATGCCTTTTTTTTCATAATTTTTACTAAATTTGGAACTCAAAATCCAAAAAAACTCAATTAAACAACTAAAATTTTCATTTCATGAAAAAAACTACATTATTAATCTTACTGATGTTCTTTTCTGTCTTTGGCTACTCACAAATGGCTTTAGAAGGATTTGAATCAACAGCCGGTCCGAGTGCACTGCCTTCTACTAACTGGACTTTAGGCACAGGTAACTGGGCAGTTTTTGACAATGGTGTCGGTACTGCTCAGCGCTGGGGAATCAACTCTACAGTAGCAACACCTCCTATTGTTTATCAAGGGGCCAATGCAGCTTTTGTAAGCCGTGAGTTTATCG
>NZ_JBILQL010000061.1:0-14676 GCF_044373165.1 Flavobacterium sp. | reverse complement strand
TAATATATCAAACATGCGAATAATATATACCATGAGGTATTAATCCAAATTTCTCTGGGCTATCCCTCTGTAAAAGGTAGGTTGCATACGCGTTACGCACCCGTGCGCCGGTCTCTAGGAAGCAAGCTTCCTATACCCCTCGACTTGCATGTGTTAAGCCTGCCGCTAGCGTTCATCCTGAGCCAGGATCAAACTCTTCATCGTATATTGTGCGCTCTTACGAGCAATTTTATAGACAAAGGCTAGTCTTTTTCAAATCTCTCGATTCACTTACTCTCTTTTTGTTGTCTCGTCTTATCAACGAGACGGCTGTCAATTCAATATGTCTATGAACGTATTCTTCTTTTTTAATACCACTTTCATTCTCAAAGCGGGTGCAAAAGTAAGCATCTTTTTTAAACTAACAAGGCTTTTTAAAATTATTTTTGAATTTATTTTAAATTCCTCGTTTTACAGTTTATCAATGTACAATTCCTCTCTTGCGGGGTGCAAATATAGAAATCTTTTTTCTCCCAATCCAAATAAAAAATAACCTTTTTATATTCTTTTTTTTAAAACCCTGATAATATGATTTTTGTAAAAACCATTTTTCAAAAATTTAACAAATACAAACCCAAAGACCACTAAATAGCCCCGATTGCAGTGGCTACCGCGTAGCCCGAAAAGCGGGAATGCAGATCACTGATAAGTCCCGAACCTTTCGCTCATTATAAATCTTTCCTTTATTACACTATATATATTGTATGTGTTTTGTTAATCTGTTATATTTGCAGTCCATAAAATTTTAGGAATGATAAAGATTACTCTACCTGACGGTTCGGTTAAGGAGTTTGCAAAAGGCACAACTCCGATGGATGTTGCGAAAAGCATCAGTGAAGGATTAGCGCGAAATGTGATTTCGGCATCTTTTAATGGTACAACGATTGAAACTGAAACCCAACTAACCACCGACGGTTCTCTTGTATTATATACATGGAATGACAAAGAAGGTAAAAAAGCTTTCTGGCATTCAACTTCACACGTAATGGCGCAAGCTTTAGAAGAGATTTACCCGGGTATAAAATTAACTTTAGGTCCGGCGATTGACAATGGATTCTATTACGATGTTGATTTTGGGGATAAAAAAATCACTGATGCTGACTTTAAAACCATAGAAGACCGAGTGTTGGAAATTTCGAGAGAGAAGCATGAATTTAAGATGCGTTCGGTTTCAAAAGCAGAAGCCTTGGAGATATACAAAAACAACGAATACAAGACGGAATTAATTTCCAACTTAGAAGACGGAACGATTACTTTTTGCGATCACTCGAATTTCTTTGATTTGTGTCGTGGTGGTCATATTCCTAATACAGGAATCATCAAAGCCATGAAAATCATGAGCGTTGCCGGAGCTTACTGGCGCGGAGATGAAAAAAACAAGCAATTGACTCGTGTTTATGGCGTTTCATTCCCGAAACAAAAAGACTTAACAGATTACTTAGAACTATTAGAAGAAGCCAAACGCAGAGACCACAGAAAACTGGGCAAAGAATTAGAATTGTTTGCTTTCTCTCAAAAAGTAGGGCAAGGTTTGCCGTTGTGGTTACCAAAAGGCGCTGCTTTGCGTGACCGATTAGAGCAATTTTTGAAAAGAGCTCAGAAAAAAGCCGGTTACGAACAAGTGGTGACACCGCATATTGGGCAGAAAGAATTGTATGTGACGTCAGGGCATTACGCTAAATATGGTGCTGACAGTTTCCAACCGATTCATACTCCGGCAGAAGGCGAAGAGTTTTTGTTGAAACCAATGAATTGTCCGCACCACTGTGAAATTTACAACAACAAACCATGGTCATACAAAGATTTACCAAAGCGTTATGCTGAATTCGGAACGGTTTACCGTTACGAGCAAAGTGGTGAATTGCATGGATTGACTCGTGTACGTGGCTTTACTCAGGATGATGCGCATATTTTTTGTACACCGGATCAATTGGATTCGGAATTTAAAAAAGTGATTGACTTAGTCCTTTATGTTTTTGGCTCGTTAGGTTTTGAAAACTTTACTGCACAAGTTTCCGTTCGCGACTTAGACAATCCGGATAAATATATAGGAAGTATTGAAAACTGGGAAAAAGCCGAAAACGCTATCATCAGTGCAGCACGTGACAAGGGATTGAATTACGTTATTGAAAGTGGCGAAGCGGCATTCTATGGCCCGAAATTGGATTTTATGGTGAAAGATGCTTTAGGCAGACAATGGCAATTGGGAACCATACAGGTAGATTATAATTTACCGGAGCGATTTGAATTGACTTATAAAGGAGCCGATGACAAATTACACCGTCCGGTGATGATTCACCGAGCGCCTTTTGGTTCGATGGAACGTTTTATCGCTATTTTACTGGAACATACGGCCGGAAACTTCCCATTATGGCTGATGCCAGAACAAGCTATTATCTTGTCTTTGAGTGAGAAATATGAAAATTATGCGAAAAAAGTTTTAGAATTGCTAGAAAATCACGAAATTCGCGCCCTAATTGACAACCGCAACGAGACGATTGGTAAAAAAATCAGAGAAGCAGAAGTGCAAAAAATGCCGTTTATGCTGATTGTTGGGGAAGAAGAAGAAAAGAACGGAACCATTTCTGTTCGTCGTCACGGTCAAGAAGGAAAAGGCAATATCACAGTTACCATTGAAGAATTTGCGAGAATTGTTAACGAAGAAATTGCCAAAACATTAAAAACATTTGAAGTTTAACTAAAATTATAGAGCCATAGCAATTAGAAACAACAGAGGTTACCAACCTAGAGAAGAGAAAAAAGCAGCACACAGAATCAACGAATTGATTCGTGTTCCTGAAGTTCGATTAGTAGGTGAAAATATTGAGCCGGGAGTTTACAAAACTTCTGAAGCGCTTCGATTAGCGGAACAATTTGAAGTAGATTTGGTGGAAATATCCCCCAATGCCGAACCACCGGTTTGCAAACTGATGGATTATGGTAAATTCATCTACCAACAAAAGAAACGCGAAAAAGAATTAAAAGCAAAATCAACGCAAATTACAGTAAAGGAGATTCGTTTCGGACCTCAAACTGATGAGCACGATTATGAATTTAAAAGAAAAAATGCTGAAAAGTTCTTAAAAGAAGGCTCAAAATTAAAAGCTTTTGTGTTTTTTAAAGGACGTTCTATCATTTATAAAGAGCAAGGTCAAATTTTATTGTTGCGTTTAGCACAAGATTTGGAAGAATACGGTAAAGTGGAAGCTATGCCGGTATTAGAAGGAAAGCGTATGATTATGTTCATTGCGCCTAAGAAAAAAAGTAAGTAAGTTAAATTAAATAAACTAGGAAAAAATGCCTAAAATGAAAACAAAATCCAGTGCTAAGAAGCGATTCAAAGTAACCGGCTCTGGAAAAATCAAGAGAAAACACGCTTTTAAAAGTCACATCTTGACTAAAAAATCTAAAAAGCGTAAACTTGCGTTGACACATTCTGCTTTGGTTCACCCAACAGACATGAAAAGCGTGAAAGAACAATTAAGAATTATCTAATAGCTAACAGCCAACAGCTGCAAGCCTTTAGCTTTCTTTAGGTTAAAAAATCATTTAATAACCTTGGAGTACGGCTTTAAGTTCCCTTGATTCAATTCGGGACGCCTGCTACAAAAAAACAGAAAAATTATGCCAAGATCAGTAAATTCAGTTGCTAAAAGAGCAAGAAGAAAAAAGATAATGAAGCAAGCCAAAGGTTTCTTTGGTAGACGTAAAAACGTTTGGACAGTTGCTAAAAACGCAGTAGAAAAAGCAATGCTTTATGCTTACCGCGATAGAAAGCAAAACAAAAGAAACTTCCGAGCCTTATGGATTCAGCGTATCAACGCCGGAGCTCGTTTGGAAGGAATGAGTTATTCACAATTCATGGGATTAGTTAAGAAAAACGGAATCGAATTGAACCGTAAAGTATTGGCTGATTTAGCTATGAACCACCCGGAAGCTTTCAAAGCTGTCGTGAATAAAGTGAAATAAAACGTTTGTACAACCACGATTTAACTTACTTACAAACAGAAAATCCCAATCTTACGATTGGGATTTTTTGTTTTACACTCCGTTAAAAAAATCTTAACACCAGATTAAATCTATAAATTAGTCTTAATTTGCTACAGTTTTATTTTAACTAAATTTTCATCACTACATTTAACACCCATTATGAACAAACTCAAACTCTCATTGTTTTATTCTTTGGCGTTTTTATTGTGCACAGGAGTCACTGTTGCTCAAGACAAATCAGAACGCAAAAAGAAAAATAAAAAGGAAATTGCAACAACTAAAACAGACTCTGTAAAAGAAAAAAAAGCACCAAAAGTTTCTATTACAGATAAAATAAAAAGCTGTAAAAAATCGGAAGGTTTGTTTACCATTTATCAAGACACCGTAACCGGAAGCATCCAGCTTTTTATCAAAAAAAGTCAATTAGACAAAGAATTTATTTACCAAAGTTATTCCATGAGTGGCCCAACTACTTTAGGCTTAAACCAAAGTATGCATAGAGCTACTAACGTGTTTAATATCAAAAAAGCGAATGATAAAATTGAATTCGGTTTGGTTAATACCAACTTTTATTACGACAAAAACAACGCTGTAAGTAAGACAGCCGGAACGGATATTGCCGAAGCCATCTTCTTAGCCGAAAAAATTGTAGCCAAAGACAGCACCGGTTATTTAATTGCAGCCGATGGTTTGTTCTTAAGCGAAAAACTCGATCCTGTAAAACCAATCATGCCACCTGGAATACCCCCGGGAGCATTTTTTAATTTAGGAAATTTCAATTCCGCAAAATCAAAATACCACAGCATTCGCTCTTACCCTAACAATACCGACGTTACTGTAGATTTGGCTTATGATAATCCTGCGCCAATGAACGGCGGTGGTGAAGACATTACCGATGCCCGTTATGTTCGTGTTCGCATGCAACATACTTTCCTCGAAATGCCGGTTAATAATTTCAAACCGCGTAGAGATGATTCTCGCATTGGGTATTTCGGCCAAACCGTAACAGATTTAACGAGTGTAAAAGCAACACCCTACAAAGACATCATCAACCGTTGGTATTTGACCAAAAAAGACCCGACTGCTGCCTTAAGCGAACCAGTGGAGCCAATTGTTTGGTGGATTGAGAATACCACACCGATAGAATACAGACAAACGGTGATGGAAGCCGGAAACAAATGGAATGAAGCTTTTGAAAGAGCCGGTTTCAAGAATGCGGTAGTGATGAAAATTCAACCCGATGATGCCGATTGGGATGCCGGAGATGTTCGCTACAATGTCATTCGTTGGGTTTCTTCCGCTTACCCAAGCTACGGTGCCATCGGACCAAGTTTTGCCAATCCGAAAACCGGTCAAATTTTAGGTTCAGATATTACTATCGAATGGTATTCCGGCAGCAGCACGCCAACCATGGACGAATTGTTTTCGTTTAAAAATGAAGGTTCAAGCGAAAATTTAAATATTCATTTCCACAAAGATGGCACTGCTTGTACTTTGGCCAATGAGTTAAAAAGTCAATTTTTGTTAGGTACTACTTTTGCCGAAGTAAATTCAGAAGATCCAAAAACAATTTCCAGAGCACACAAAGAATTTTTATACTATTTGGTTTTACACGAAATGGGTCATACTTTAGGATTGAACCACAACATGAAATCGAGCCAAATGTTGAGTCCGGCCGACTTACACAATACTGCCATCACCGAAAAAATTGGTTTAATTGGTTCAGTAATGGATTATCCGGCCATCAACCTTTCATTGGATAAAACCAAACAAGGAAATTTCTACACTACAAAACCAGGTCCTTATGATTTATGGGCCATTGAGTTTGGATACAAAGAATTTGACGAAAAATCAGAAGAAGCCGAATTGCAAAAAATCCTTAGCAGAAGTACCGATCCTAATTTGGCTTTCGGAAATGACGCTGATGACATGAGATCTCCGGGGAAAGCTATCGACCCGAGAGTAATGGTAAACGATTTGAGTAGCGATGCAGTTGGCAATGCGGAAGAACGTTTTAAAATCGTTAACAACGTAATGTCTAAATTAAAAGCCAAATACAGCAAAAACGGAGAAAGCTATGCTGAATTAAGAAATCGATTCAACATGCTTAACGGTCAAAGAAGAAATATGGCTGCCGTGGTAAGTCGTTATGTTGGAGGTGTTTTTGTTGACCGAAGCTATGTTGGTCAAAATACTACTGCAAAACCATTCACACCGGTTACCAAAGCGCAACAAAAAAGAGCGATTGAAATATTGAACAAATATGTATTAGCGCCTAATGCTTTTGATGCTGATGCTTCTTTATATCCTTATTTACAAATGCAAAGACGCGGTTTCAGTTTCTTCTCTTCAACCGAAGATCCTAAGCTGAATTCCATTTACCAATCTATCCAAACCGATGCTACTTTAGGCCATATTTTACACCCAACTACTCTACAAAGAATTTCCAATACTAGTTTATATGGTAATACTTATACGGTGGCCGAAGTGATGACCGACTTGACTAATGGGGTTTTCAATGCGGATTTGGTTGGAAAAGTAAACATGCATCGTCAATATTTACAAACCTATTTTGTAAAAGAAGTAATCGAAATCGCCGATGTAAATGATCCGAAAAATCGTCATGATGACATCTCAAGAGCAGCAGCACGTCAAACTTTAAAGAAAATCAAATTGATGTTAACCACTGCTTCTTCATCAGATGAAAGCACCAGAGCACACAGAAACTACATCAGTTTTTTAATCGACAATGCTTTAGCAATAAAATAATCTTAGTCTACTAAACCAAAAAATCCCAACCTTTCAGTTGGGATTTTTTTTGGAAATAACATACCCTATCCATTTTATAGTTAACTTAGTTTTATAATTCAGGTTTAAAGAATTATAAGATGAAATAAATACAACTAACCAAAACAACCAATTATGAAAAGAAAACTACTCACTTACAAATTATTACTCTTTTGCACCTTGATTTTTGGTCAAGGCTCTAACGGATGTTGGAGAGTTATATCAGCAGGCCAAAATTTCAGTATGGGTGTTAAATCAGATGGAACATTATGGGGATGGGGACAAAACAGCAACCGCCTCGGATTAGGATTGGCTAACTTAGCGGATCAAAATCTACCTACACAAATTGGAACGGCAAATGACTGGCTAACTGTTTCTGCAGGTGCCGTTCATACTTTAGCATTGAAAACCAATGGAACACTATGGGCTTGGGGAAACGGGCAATTCGGACAATTGGGCAATGCAATTTTTAATTCGGCTACACCAAATGTAACACAAATTGGAACGGCAACGGATTGGGTAGAAATTTCGGCCGGAAATAGATTCAGTTTAGCAATAAAGAATAATGGCACACTTTGAGCTTGGGGTTTGAATAATACAGGGCAATTAGGAGACAATACAACCGTTGATCAAAATGTCCCTATTCAAATTGGGACTGCTACTGATTGGTTGCGAATTGATGCAGGAGATCAACATTCTTTAGGGGTTAAAACAACCGGGACGCTCTGGGCTTGGGGAAATAATGCATCGGGGCAACTTGGAAATGGCAATAATACAACTAGCTTGATTCCCATTCAAATTGGTACCTTATCTAATTGGCTCTTAGTCTCAGCAGGAGTTAATCATAGCATTGCTACAGACAATAGTAATTTCCTCTACACTTGGGGCAATAATACCAATGGACAATTAGGCGATGGTACAAATACTTCCACTAACGTACCAAATGCAGTTAGTTTTAGTATTGATGGAACGCCATCGTTGTGTATAGCCATATCCGCAGGAAATACTTTTTCATTAATCATCAAAAATAATAATACCCTTTGGTCAAGTGGTTTCAATACCAGTGGTCAACTAGGGCTGGCTAATAATACCAATGTAAATGCTTTTAATCAAGTGGGCGTTGGAAATACTTGGCAATCCATTTCAGCCGGAGATGTTCATTCATTAGCCTTGGAAACCAATTTAGATTTATGGTCAACCGGAAGAAATATGGAAGGACAATTAGGGATAGGCACTAATACAGCCTCTAATACACTTCAGTTTGTAACTTGTCCTACCTCTACGTTAAATAATGATGATTTAGTAAGTGTTAATTCAAAATCAATTATAGCACCCAATCCATCTAATGGTCATTTCACACTCAGTTATTACTTAGATACAGAATCATTTACCGTGATAAAGTTAACCAACATTCAAGGGCAATTAATCAGTGAATTTAGAAAAGATTCAGCAGTGGGTCAACAAATTGAAGTATTTGACTTGAGCAATCATTCATCCGGACTTTATTTTCTTACTCTCAACCATGGAAGTACTTCAAAAACAATTAAAATTATCAAACAATAAATTTATAAAAAACAAAAATCCCAACCTTTCAGTTGGGATTTTTTATTTGATACAAATTGTATTAATTAAAAACCTCTTCGTGCTCACCATCAAAACTGGCAAAAACCATACTCGGATGCGAATCTTGATGGAAAATATTACCCTTGTGGTCAATAGCGATGGCACCGGCAAAACCATCAAAAGGTTTTAATTCGTTAAACGTTTTTTCAAAAGCTTGTGCCAAAGTAAAGCCATCGGTCACTCGAGTTACTATTTTGGCAGCTACAGCACCGCTTACTATGTCTTCCCCAACTCCGGTTAAACTTACTCCACAATAGGCGTTCGCATAATTTCCGGCTACAGTAGCCGAATCTGAAATTCTACCCGGTATCTCAAAACCTTTTCCTCCTGTTGAAGTGGCTACGGCAATTTTTCCCTCGGCATCTAAAGCAACACAACCTACTGTTCCGCTTCCGGTTGCGGCCAATTTGGCTTCATACTCAGCCCTGCGTTGCGGAACTTCGGTAGAGAATTCTTCAAATCCGTGTTGGCGTGCAAAATGGGTTGCTCCGCTTCCACCCAAAACTTTATCGTCATAATTCAATAAAACTTGAGCTACTTGTACCGGATTTTTTACTGATTCAATATTAATCACACCACTCATTTTCATCGTTGAACCATCCATCAAAGAAGCGCTCATCCGGATTTTTCCATCGCTTTGAATTTGGGAACCAATACCCGCATTGAACAACGCATCGTCTTCCAAAAGTGACACCGCATACACTACCGTTTCCAAAGCCGTATGCTTTTGCAAATAGGCATATGACTCCTTAGCAATACGCAACAACGCTTGCTGTTTCGCCACCTTAGTTTCGTGATTGGTAGAAGATTCCGAGAAAAATCCGCCGTGGATGATTATTTTCATTTTGAAATATTAGATATTAGATTTTAAATATTAGATATATGTGTTTTAAATCATATTTAATATCTGTAATTTGATATTTAAAATTTAAACGTATTGTGAAGACTTTATCTTCATTTTAAAAGTATCCAAATCGAAAGTGTCATTTTTGCTCATGACGTGAGTTACCAAATGATTGATGGAAATAGGCTGACCCAATTCAACTTGGGTGAGATTGGTGTCTTTAATCTCTCGTCCGTCAACCAAAATCACCAAACCGGAACCTAAAGCTTCCATTTGACGACCATTAGTGATCAACAATCCGGTATCTTCTCCTAAACCAATACCCAATACTTTCGGATTACCGACTACCGCTTGGAACAAACGACCAATACGTCCTCTTTGTACAAAATGTGTATCAATAACCACGTCATCAATCAACCCTAATCCTGAAGTAATTTTCACTTCGCCTTTCAACAATGCCTCATGACTGCTGCCTTGGTAAATCATATTGTTAGAAGCTGCGGCCGCACCGGCTGAAGTTCCGGCGTAAACAAAATCTTCGTTTCGGTATTTACTGATCAGGATATCATCGAATGGCGTACCGCCTAAAATAGAAGTCAGACGCAACTGATCACCACCGGTAAACATAACAACATCAGCAGCTTTTAATCGCTCTAAAACTTCCGTTTCGGAAGCTTGCTCTCTCCTTTCTATATGGAGTACATCAACGTTATGTGCCCCCAGGTAATTGAAGGCTTTTACGTATTCGGGGCCAATCTCTCTAGGGATTTTTGAAGCGGTGGTTATCACTTCAATTCTCGATAGTTCTTTGTTTTTTGATTCTTTGATGATGCGTTTTAAAATACCTTCTTCAAAGAAATTCAAATTCTGCGGAGCGCTTTTGTCCAAATCGGTTTCAGTAAAACTTCCTTTGTCAACGGCACCGCCAATTATTATAAGTTTGCCTTGTATATTCATGCTCGTAAAAATAGGAAAAACTTAAAACTTACCAACCTTTTTTACATTTTTTGAAACCAATTTATCAACGGACTTATCAAGAATCAGTGTGTCGAAATTGTGTTATATTTGCCCTATGGAAATCAACCAAACCCGTATCAACAAATTCTTGTCCGAATCCGGATTTTGTTCGCGTCGCGAAGCTGATAAATTATTGGAACAAGGCCGAATTACCATCAACGGAAAAGTACCCGAACTAGGCACTAAAGTTTCCGTAGAAGATGAAATACGAGTAGACGGAAAACTAATCCGTGAAAAAACCGAAAAACCAACTTACTTGGCTTTCTACAAACCAGTTGGAATAGAATGTACTACGAATCAAAAAGTACGCGATAACATAGTGGATTATATCAATTATCCCAAGCGCATTTTCCCGATTGGCCGATTAGACAAAGCCAGTGAAGGGCTTATTTTCATGACCGATGACGGTGATATCGTGAATAAAATTCTACGGGCCAGAAACAACCACGAAAAAGAATACATAGTAACCGTAAATCGTCCGATTACTGACCGATTCATAGAACGAATGGGGAACGGCGTTCCGATTTTAGATACAGTAACCCGAAAATGTAAGGTTGAACAAATCAGCAAATACGTTTTCAGAATAATTTTAACGCAAGGTTTGAACCGCCAAATCCGTAGAATGTGCGAGTATTTAGGCTACGAAGTTACAGCGCTGAAAAGAACACGCATCATCAATATTTCGTTGGATGTACACGTTGGCAGATACCGAGAATTAACCGAGGTCGAAATCAAGCAATTGAACCAACTCATCGCGCCTTCAAGCAAAACCGAAGAAGCCAGTTTACCCAAAAAAATCAATTCCAATGTCAATCGCAATAAGAAAAACTAGATGTTTAAAACCATTTTATACATAGCTTTAGGCGGCGCATTAGGCAGTGTGTTGAGATTTTTGACGACTGTTTTGGTGTCGAAATTTTGGTCGAATCACTTTCCGTTGGCGACATTCCTTGCCAATATTATTGGATGTTTTTTGATTGGATTGTTTATCGGTATTTTAGACAAAAACCAGTTGACCGACAGTAATTTGAAGTGGTTTTTAATCACCGGGTTTTGTGGCGGTTACACGACTTTCTCTACCTTTGGAATGGAAAATTATAACTTGTTCCAAAACCACAATTCTTTGTTGGCTTTCGGATATATAGGTTTAAGCATTTTACTCGGACTTTTTGCCGTTTGGTTCGGACTTTTTGTCTCCAAATAATTCCAAATTCCTGAAAAAAATGTAACTTCGCCCTCTATGAAAAAAGAAGACATTTTTGCTCTCCAACAATTATTGGCTGCGCCAAAAAAAATTGCAATTATTCCTCACCGAAGTCCGGATGGTGATGCCATGGGTTCAACTTTGGCATTGTATCATTTTCTATTGAAATTGAATCACAAACCAACCGTTATTGCTCCGAATGATTTCCCGAATTTCTTAGCTTGGTTGCCAAGTTCCGAAACGGTTTTGATTTATGAAAATGACAAAGTGAACTGTGCACAAATGATTAAAGATGCCGAAATAGTCTTTACTTTAGATTTCAACGCATTACACCGAACCGGTGAAATGGAACAAGTGCTCAATAAAGTTACTGTTCCAATGATTATGATTGACCATCATCAAAAGCCGGATAATTATGCCACTTATACTTACTCTGATACCATTTTTGGCTCGACTTGTGAGATGGTTTACAATTTTATTACCTTTTTAGGTCATAAAGATTTAATTGATAAAACTATAGCTACTTGTATTTATACCGGAATTACTACAGATTCAGGGTCGTTTCGCTTTCCATCGACAACGGGAACTACTCACCGAATTGTAGCCGAATTGATTGATTTAGGAATTGACAACAGTGATATTCACAACCAGCTTTTTGACAACAATTCATACAATCGTTTGCAACTTTTAGGAAGAGCATTGCAAAACATGAAAGTTTTCCCGGAATACAAAACGTCTTATATCACGCTTTCGCAAAAAGAACTCGATGAGTTCCAATATGAAAAAGGCGATACCGAAGGCATAGTGAACTACGGTTTAACCATTAAAGGCATTCATTTTGCAGCCATTTTTATTGAACACAGAGACGAAAATATTATTAAAATCTCCTTCCGATCGCAAGGTCATTTTGATGTAAATCAATTCGCCAGAGACCATTTCAACGGTGGCGGACACATTAATGCTGCAGGAGGTAAGTCGTACGAAAGCTTGAAAGAAACCATTAAAAAATTTGAAACTTTAATTTCAAAAATAACCATTTAGTTTATGAAAAATATAACCCGAATCGCTGTCTTACTAATGGTTTTGACCACAATAATCAGCTGCAAACAGCAACAAGCTCGCATGCCTGTTTCAAGGTCATCAGGAACATTTATGAAAGAATCTATTGAACGCAATAAAAAGCTGATCGCTGGAGAAGAAGCTCAAATTGATTCTATCATTAAAAGCAATCCCAAAGTAAAATATTTAGCTTCTAAAAAAGGCTATTGGTATCATTATGAAATTCGAAATGAAAAAGATACACTCCGACCTAAAAAAGGGGATGTAGCCTCTTTCGACTATGAAATTAAAGATTTTGAAGGTAATGTAGTTTACTCTGAAATTGAATTGCGTCCACAAACCTATGTTGTTGACAAACAAAACATCATGATGGGTTTGCGAGACGGAATTAAACTGATGCGTAAAAATGAAAAAGTCTCTTTTTTATTCCCATCCCATATGGCCTTCGGTTACCATGGCGACAACAAACGCATTGGTTCCAATCAACCTTTAATTTGCACCGTTACTTTACACGATTTTAAGCCTGAAACCAAATTAAAAACCGAAAATTAATTACACCAATGATCAAGAAACTTTTATTATTGACGCTCATTTCCTTTGCTTTTTTATCTTGCAAAGACGAGCACAAAGACTTAAAAGACGGTTTATACGCCGAAATTGAAACCTCAAAAGGCAATATTATAGTAGAGCTCGATTATAAAAAAGCGCCCATCACCGTCGCCAATTTTGTGACTTTAGCCGAAGGGAAAAACAGTTTTGTACCGGCTGATTTAAAAGGAAAACCTTTCTTTGACGGCTTACTTTACCACCGAGTAATAGCCGATTTTATGATACAAACCGGAGATCCTATCGGCAATGGATCGGGCGATGCCGGTTATAAATTCAGAGATGAGTTCACCGACTTAAAACACGACAAACCCGGCGTATTATCGATGGCCAATTCAGGTCCGAATACCAACAGCAGTCAGTTTTTTATCACCCATGTAGAAACCCCTTGGTTAGATGGTAAACACTCCGTTTTTGGTCGAGTGTTAGAAGGCATGGAAGTAGTTAATTCGATTGTACAAGGCGATGTTATGAATACGGTTACCATTATTCGTAAAGGAGAAGAGGTAAAGAAATTTGATGCTGTGAAGGTGTTCAATGACTATTTTAAATCGGAAATAGAAAATCAGAAAAAACAAGCTTTGATAGATGCGGAAAACAAACGAATCTATGATGAAAAATACAAGGTTGTTAAAGAACAAAAAGCCTTGTACTTCAAAAACATAAAAAATATAGCGACCAAAACATCCAGCGGATTTAAATTTAAAATTTTAAAAACTTCCAGTGACGGTAAACCAAAAGACGGTGATATGATTTATATGAATTATTCCGGATTTTTAGAAGACGGTACACTTTTTGACACCAGCAGTCCGGAAGTGGCCAAACAATTTGGTATGTTTGATGAACAAAGAGCGATGCAAAACGGGTATTCGAGCTTACCATACCAAATGGGTTCCAACAAACTGATTCCCGGATTTGTAGAAGGCGTGAGTAAATTAAAGTTTGGCGAAAAAGCTGTATTTTTCATCCCGAGTAATTTGGGTTATGCCGAACAAGGTGCCGGCCATGTTGTACCGCCAAATGCCAATTTGATTTTTGAAGTTGAACTATTAAATAAATAAAATTAAAATAAAGATGAGAATTAAAATCACCATGCTGTTCTTACTTGTAGCCGGTTTAACCAACGGCTTTGCTCAAACTAAAAGCAAGACTGCAGCACCAAAAGGAAAAGCACCGGTAGCGGTAAAAAAAGCAGCTACTCCTGGAACTCAGACAATAACTGCTACTAACGAAGGTATCTTTGCCGAAATCGATACCGATAAAGGTAAAATTGTGATACAGTTAGAATACAAAAAAACACCTATTACAGTAGCCAATTTTATTGCATTGGCTGAAGGTACAAATGCCTCAGTTACTGATGCTAAATTTAAAGGAAAACCATTTTATGACGGATTAAAATTCCACAGAGTTATCACATTAGGGAATGGTGACCAACAAGATTTTATGATTCAGGGGGGAGATCCTGCCGGTAATGGTTCAGGTGGCCCGGGCTATGCTTTTAAAGATG
>NZ_JBILQL010000060.1:0-14728 GCF_044373165.1 Flavobacterium sp. | reverse complement strand
GGTTGATACTGCCTAAGATTTGAGGCACTGTCGTGGTCAAATCAAAACTCTCAAAACCAACTGCACCGGTGTAATCACATAGCTCGTAATCATCAGGCTCGGTGGCCTCAGGAGTTGGGTCGACGATAAGCTCTAATTCAACATAATTCGCACAGCCGGTTAAAGTATAAAATACCCTAACATATATCGTTTGGTTCCAATCGTCTATATTCTCGTATGGACTCGTTAGCGGATTTCCGCCTATCAAAGCATCTGTAGGGGTTTCATGGTAACTAACCGAAACGCCTACTTGAGCCGAACCGCCTTGAATTGGTAAAGTAGCATCTTCTAAATTAAACACTCCAAAACCATCATTGTTAGGATCACAATAATGAAGTGCCGGTGGCGTTAATGCCAATGGCCCTTGAGTTACTCGTAACAATTGTGTAGTGATAGCGTAACAGCCCGTGGTGAGATACTCCACTCTAATGTAAACCGTTTCATTATCAGTGCCTAAATAAGATAAGGCATCCAGTGCTCCTAACTCATTCTGTGCTTCTGCCAATGAATTATGATACGTAACCACAACACCGCTAGCGCCTCCGGTGGAAACCGTTTCATTGACCGTTAAATCAAAGATCGCTTGGTTTGAAACACCATTGCTACACTGGAAAATAGGATCCGGCGTAACAACAACCGGCAACGGATTAACCACTATGAAAAATGAACTAATAGAGTTACATCCCGTAACCGTGTTTGTAATGACTGTCCAAATCTCTTGTGGACTGCTGGTATTGGGATACAAGTTTGGTAATGATCCTGTTTCTGATTGAGCAGCTGCTAAACTATCGTAATAAGCAATACTAACATTGCTCTGACCATTTGCAATCTCTGCATCTTTACTGTTTAATGTAAAAATCTCAACCCCATCACCAGGATTAGTGTAATCACACAACTCGTAGTTGCTGATCACCGGGTTGGCTAATGGGAGTGGGTTGACAATCAAATTAAAACTTGTTGGGCTAAAACATGCCGGGGAACCTATAGTGTAGGCTCTGACATAAATGGTTTGTAATCCCGGAACGATATTACAATAAGGACTCGCAATTGGAGCACCACTGGTAGGAGTTTCAAAAAACTCAACTACTATATTTGGATTGCCACCGCTGATTTCATTAATCTTAGTGTTTAAGTCAAATGAACAAAAGAATCCGTCATTGTCGTAACTGTCGTCACAAACTACATAATCTATAGGAGTATTAATCGTTGGAGCTGAATTGATTGTAACTGTAGCGGAACCGGTCAAAGTTTGGGAACAAGTGGTCCCTGAAGAGTCTACTACACCAATTAAATCATAAACAAACGAACCGGTAGAAGTGGTAGGAACATTAATGACTAATGAATTACCGGATCCTAAAACAGAGATTGGCAAACCACCGTTTACAGAATAAGTAAAAGTGTAAGGCGCAGTTCCGTTAGCTCCCGTCAAAACTACCTGAGGCTCAGGATCGTTTAAACAAACTGAGGTTGTTCCGGAGATTGTTGCCGTTGGCAGTGGATTAACCGTTACTGTTGCGGTACCGGTTTGGTTTTGGAAACAAGGCGTTGTACCCGAACTCTGAATACTAACCAAACCATAAACAAATGAACCAACAACATTAGTAGGAGCACTAACAGTCACACTACTCCCTGCAACAGTAGTTACAGCAGGCTGTAAAACATTATTTATCGTGTAAGTAAAAGTATAAGGCGCTGTGCCGATAGCTCCGGTAAAAGTAATTAGAGGACTAGTCGCATTCTGACAAACCGAAGTAGATCCGCTTATAGTAGCCGTAGGAAGCGGTCTTACCGTTACAGTAGCAGAACCGCTGATGGTTCTTCCACAAGTAGTAGCTGTATTAACAACACTTACCAAAGTATAAGTTGAATTAGCAGTTAAATTGGGTGTTGTTAACGAGTTTGTTCCCGAAGCATCAAGAACAATGGTTTGATTAGAACCACCGTCAACAGTGTAAGTAACAGTTGCATTAGGCGTTCCGTTAAAAGTGATTGCAGTATTTGAACCGGAACAAATTGTAGCAGTTCCAGATATGGTAGCTGTTGGTAACGGATTAACAACCAATTGAAAAGTAGTTGTTCCGAAAGTTAACGGATTAGCGTTCTCCTCCATTCTGACATAAATCGTCTGACCATTAGTGCCAATAATGTTAGTTGGTCCAATTGCACCGGTATCATTGTCAGCATCATTTTGAGACAGGTGATAAGTAACGGTATAGTCTGCTGGTAAATTGGTTCCTAATATAAGCGGTGTTTGCGGGGTAAAATTGAAAACTGCTGTTCCACTTCCCAAACTGCTCTCACACAACGCTAAGGTTGGTGGTGGATTTGGTGTGGCGGTACAAGTGATAATGTTAAGAACAAAATCAGTATTGATTAAACAACCTGTTGCATTATCTTCAACAACAACATAAATAATTTGACCGTTGTATCCGGTGTAATTTGTCAAGTTAGTTATGGCATTAGTTAACTGTAGTGCATCTGTTAAATTGTCAAAATAATAAATAGTCACATCAAGTCCGTTAACAATTACCGGAGTATTCTGTGCTAAATTAAACGTTACATCACACTCTTCTAAATCATTAGGATTGCCTATCATTATTGCTTCCTGAAACTCTACAATCAAACAATCTTCAACTGGGCAAGTCGGTCCAAAAGGATATGCTGTTGCACAATATTCTCCCGGTGTTGAAACTGTTAAACACGGCCCATTCGCTCCCGGAATTACACCTCCATTAAGTGTCCATTCATGTAGAACATTGGAAGGCAAACCTGTACAAATCTGTGCAGACGAACCAAAACAAGGTGCAAATCCATTTGAAACCAAATAATCATTTGGAAAATCAATTGGCGCTGAAGCAAAACTATTAGCCTTAAGAAAAACAGCAGAATCAAGGGTATTGTCGCCAACGTTAGCAATAGCTAATTTAATGTGATAAGTTTGACCACACTGTACTGTTGCAGTAGCAGGAATCACCACTGTGAAACCGTCATATTGAATAGTAGGATTGGCCGCAGATGTACTGCCCGTTCCGTTATTTACATAAAACTGACAATATTCACAAGGCCCGTTATTGGCTGTTCCGTTATTTAAATTATTAATGGTGATAGGAACAATTGTAGAGGGAATTAAAGCAATATTAATAGCACTGTTGGAATACTGACCGTTAATTCCTGGCCCACTCAAGAAAAACCCAAAAACATCATTAAAATTTGAATTGGCCCATTCGGGATATTCCTCAGAAGCAAATACAAAATCAAAACTTAATGTCTGACCATTAGGCACAAAATCAAACTCTAAAACGGCTTTGTTTCTGATGGTGTTATTCGCTAAAAGTGCCAAATCAGAATCACCTTGAACGGGATTGCCCGTGGCTAATGTACTTCCTGCCTGATTGTTCGGACCAATAGCTACGGAAGTGTTTCCGGTTGACATAATAATACCCTCACCCAAACCAATATTAGTGGTTCCTCCATTCAAAAAATGCCCCACCTGATCTCTGGTAAGATTAGCATTAATGGCTGAACCGTTAAAAGTGATGTTAGAAACCACAACACCCTGACCCAAAAGCACATTTTGAACTAATTGCGCCGGAGTTTGAGAATTGTTTACAATCAATTGAGCAGAAGACGAAAAGCTAATCGCCAAAAAGACAATGAAAAGTATTTTTTTTATCATCAAATGAATCGTTTTGGTCATTTCAGCCTTTTTGATATTACCTGTCGTGTTAATTATTATTTAATTCTTCAAATATAAGTATTCACAGAAAATAACTTTGTTAAATTTGCAGAAAAATAAACTATTCTCATGAAAATCACCATAAAAGAAACACAAAACCCTGCCATAATTAAATTCGAATTCCCCGACTTTATCACTCAAAATGAAAGCTATGAATTCAAAAATATTGATGAAGCTAAAAATGCTCCACTCGCTCAAAAACTATTTTACTTGCCATTTGTAAAAACAGTATACATCTCAGGAAATTTTATAGCTGTTGAACGTTTTAGCATAGTAGAATGGGCAGATGTCCAAGATGAAGTAGCAGAACAAATTGAAGAATTTGTCAACAATGGCGGCGTAATCGTTTTGCCATCCGAAAACAAAACCAAAAAACAGCCCATAACAGTATACGGCGAAACCACACCAAATCCGGCTTCACTGAAATTTGTTGTCAACAAAGGTCTGACCAAAAACACCGTTGAATTCAAGAACCTTGACGAAGCCAAAGCCTCGCCTTTAGCACAAGCTTTGTTTAAATTTCACTTTGTTAAAGAAGTTTTTATTACCGAAAATTACATTTCGGTAACCAAGTATGACAGCGTTTCTTGGGACGAAATCACCATGGAACTTCGCTCTTTCATCAAAGAATATTTAGAAAACGGCGGTATCGTTTTGGATGAAAGTTTAATAGCCGAAGATGTCAAACAAGACAAACAACAAATCAAAAACTTTGACCAACTCGATGTAACCTCGCAACAAATCATCAACATCCTCGAAGAATATGTTAAACCGGCAGTGGCTGCCGATGGCGGCAATATTTTATTCGACTCATACGACGAATCCCAAAAAAGAGTAAAAGTAGTACTTCAAGGCTCTTGCAACGGCTGTCCTTCCTCTACTTTTACGCTTAAAAACGGCATCGAAAATATGTTAAAAGACATGCTCAACGATAAAGATATCATAGTAGAAGCCCTAAACGGTTAATCAAATTTCGAAATAATAAACTAACTTTAAGCGTCTCAAAATGACGCTTTTTTTCTGAAGCTAATCCCGCTTTCCGTTATATCTTTTGACTCGTTAAAGAAACGAGTCAAAAGGATGCCACTCCAATCGGGGCTAAAAAAACAGTATCACTATGAACGAACTACACCTCGAAACCAGTCCGTATCTTTTACAGCATGCCAACAATCCCGTGCATTGGAAAGCTTGGAATACCAAAACATTGACCCAAGCCCAATCCGAAAACAAACTTATTTTAATTAGTATTGGCTACTCGGCTTGCCATTGGTGCCACGTAATGGAACACGAAAGTTTCGAGAACGAAGAAGTGGCATCGGTAATGAATGCGCATTTTGTCAACATCAAAATCGATCGCGAAGAACGGCCCGACATTGATGCTGTCTATATGAAAGCCGTACAAGTCATGACAGGTCGCGGCGGTTGGCCAATGAATGTAGTAGCGTTACCCGATGGCAGACCCATTTGGGGCGGAACCTACTTCAGAAAAAACGATTGGATAAACGCCCTCGAGAAACTTCAGGAAATTTACATTCAAAATCCCGAAACCATCTACGACTACGCGCAACAATTACACGAGGGTTTACAAACCATCAGCATCGTTCCGAAGTCTGAAAGCAAAGCAGCATTAGATTGCAACATATTGGAACAATTACTAGAAAAATGGCAAAAAAGTTTCGATTGGGACTTTGGCGGTATGGCCAGAGCGCCTAAATTCATGATGCCAACCAACTATGAATTCCTCCTCAAATACGGACACCAAACCAAGCATAAAGAACTCCTGGATTTTGTTAATCTAACACTCACCAAAATGGCGTACGGCGGCTTGTTTGATACGGTTGATGGTGGTTTTTCCCGGTATTCCGTCGATTTAAAATGGCATGTACCACATTTCGAAAAAATGCTTTACGACAATGGCCAATTGGTTACTCTTTATGCCAACGCCTATAAATTAACCGGAAATTCACTCTATAAAGAAGTCATCGAAAAAACACTAAGCTTTGTAGAAAAAGAATGGCTAACCGATGAAGGCAGTTTTTTTGCGGCTTTGGATGCCGACAGTTTAAATGCCGAAAATCATCTGGAAGAAGGCGCTTTTTATGTTTGGACAACAAAAGAGTTACAACAAATTCTGAGAGAGGATTTCGACTTGTTTTCAGAAGTATTTAACGTTAATGATTTCGGACATTGGGAACACGGAAATTATGTACTGATTCAAAATCAACCGCTGGAAACTATTGCCCTCAAATACCACCTTTCACTCGAACAGCTGGCTGCAAAGAAAAAATCCTGGGAAGCCAAACTATACCAAATCAGAGAAAAACGCAGCAAACCCCGATTGGATGACAAATGTCTTACTTCTTGGAATGCCATCATGTTGAAAGGTTTTGCAGAAGCTCACAAAGCAACCGGAAATAATCGATATGCAGACATTGCTTTAAAAAATGCACATTTCATCATTCAAAAAATTTGGAGTCCGGAAGGCCATTTGTTCCGTACCTACAAAAACGAAAAAGCTACTATTAATGCCTATTTAGAAGATTATGCGCATGTCATTGCCGCTTTTATTTCACTTTACGAAATTACCTTAAACGAGTCGTGGTTAGCTAATGCCAAACAACTGACAGATTATTGTTTTGATCATTTTTATGATAAAAAAACCGAATTCTTCTCTTTTACCTCTCATGAGGACGAAGCTTTAGTCACACCTCATTTTGAAGTGGAAGACAATGTAATTCCGGCAGCCAATTCAGTTATGGCTGTGAATTTATTTCGATTGAGTGTCTATTTTAATCAAACCTATTACAAAAAAACCGCTGAGCAAATGCTACAACATATTCTCCCGAATATCGACTATCCTTCGGCTTTTTCTAATTGGTTGAACTTACTATTGCACTTTTCTAACGCTCAAAACGAACTGGCCATTTGTACAGAAAAAGCTTCCGATTATTTAAAACAACTCAACCTTTTGTACACCCCTAATTTAATTATAGCCGGAACGGACAAAGCATCAACATTGCCTTTTTTGACCCAAAGATTTATTCAAAACCAAACCTTGTTTTATTGGTGTCATAACAAAACCTGCGACTTACCGACGGCTGATTTTCAAGAAATTATCAATAGAATTGAAGGCTGATTTGACAAAAAATTGTAATATTGTTATTATTAACCAATAAAAACAACGTTATGGGATTTGGAGATTTTTTAAAAAAATTATTTGGTGGCGCCAAAGAGAGCACCGCTGATCAGACACAAAATATAGCCGACGAAGCCATTGAGAAAGTAAAAGACATGGCCGATCCGTTAGTAGACAAAGTGGAGGAATTAGTCGAAACTGCCAAAGAAAAAATAAGCGAATATGTACCTCAGGCAACCGAAACCATTGAAAATGTTGTAGAAACGGCTAAAGAAAAAATTAGTGAATTGACATCTGATGCCACGGAAACCGTCAAAGAAAAAATCAGCTCTTTTACCGGTGATGCTTCTGAAGAAACCGAAGAATTGGCAAAAGAAACACCAAATCGCATCGAAGAAGACGCTGATTAATTTTTAAAAAATTGTATTTTTGCAACCGTTAATTTATCCCTAATCCCGAAACTTCGGGACGGGATTTTTTTATCCGTTTATGCAAAAACAAGAATTACAATACATACACTCTTTTGCCGATTATGTTGATCGATTCCTCAAGCTTTTAATCGATTACTCTCCTAAACTGATTTCGGCTTTAGTCATACTGTTTATCGGTTTGTACGCCATTCGAGTAATCAACCGCTTGGTAAAAAAAATCATGCTGAAAAGAGAACTCGATCCCACATTGTCGAAGTTTTTAGCAGACAGTTTGCTTTGGGCTTTACGAGTAATTTTATTTATCAGTGTAATTTCAAAATTAGGGATTGAAACCTCTTCTTTTGTGGCTATTTTGGGAGCGGCCGGTTTGGCAATAGGTTTATCATTGCAAGGTTCACTTTCCAACTTTGCCGGTGGCATGCTGATTATTTTATTCAAACCCTTTCGTGTAGGCGATACCATTGAGGCGCAAGGGGTTGTGGGTTCCGTATTGGAAATTCAAATTTTTGTCACCAAACTCATTAACGGGAACAACCAAACCATTTTTATTCCCAACGGAATTTTGTCTAACAATGTCATCATCAACTATTCTATGCAAGGCAATCGCAGAGCCGATTTGACCTTTTCCCTTTCTTATGACACCAACATTAAAAGGGCAAAGGATATCGTTATGAAAGTAATGCTAAATCACCCAATGGTTTTAAAAAATCCTGAACCAACAGTTGTAGTAAGAGATTTAACCGATTCCGCTATTCATTTGTCGATAAAACCTTGGGCAAAAAATAGTGATTTCGGCGACATGAGTTCGGATATTTTAGAGCAGTGCAAAGAAGCTTTTGACGCAGCCGGCATTGTTATTCAACCCTATGTCAGAGAAGCTTCAAAAGGATAACTATTTTTGATTGAACATAAAATCTTTTAAGTAAAAAGGCTCGAAATAAGCCACGTCTTCAAAATCATTTTGCTCAAATTTAGCATAACTCAAGCCACTCATTTCTTTAGCGGAAGGATATACATTATCGGTTAAAAAAACAAAGTTAGGTTGGGTTAAAACCGTTTGGCATTTCTCCTGACAATCGCCCACAAAGTATACAGTATCGGTAGTGTCCGAATAACTGTTTTCTGTTAAAATTTCGGCTTGAACCGCTTTAATTTTTTGGCGATTTTGATTGAAAACAGCACTGTAAACTTCCATTCTTCGCGCATCAATCATCGGAACAATTAAACCGTCGTTATGCTTCACGCCATTGGCTAAAACCGCTAAAGTATCTATCGAAATCAAAGGAATTCCTAATGCATAACACAACCCTTTAGCAGTAGAAACTCCGATACGCAAACCGGTATAAGATCCCGGTCCTTTACTCACCGCAACGGCTTTAAGTGCTTTGAGGTTGAGTTGGCTTTCTTTTAAAATTTCTTCAATAAAAACGTGCAATTTTTCGGCATGTGAATACCCTTGCTCGGCTATTTCTTTACACAAAATAGTCTCACCGTTACCGGCTAAAGAAACCGAACAGTTTTTAGTTGCCGTTTCGATGTTAAGAATATAATTCAAGGCTTAATAGATTATTTTTTAGGCTTTTCTGCTGTCTTCTTAGAAGTCACTTTATCACCGGGTTTCAAATCTTTGGTAACCGTAGTGTAAGGGCCGACAATTACAACATCGCCTTTTTTCAATCCTGAAACTACTTCAATATTGGTATCATCTTGGATTCCGGTTTTAATAACTCTGAGTTTGGCTTTATCTCCTTGTTTTACAAAAACACACTCGAATTTTTTATCGTTTTTGGCCATTACTTTTTTGTCATCGCCTTCAACTTTGATTTCGGTTTTTGGCTTAGCGGTAGTATCATTTTTTACTACTACAGCACTAATTGGTACGCCAACCACTTTTTCTTTTCTGGTAGTAATAATATCAACAGTAGCGGTCATCCCCGGACGGAAAGGAGAGTAATTGGAGGGTTTTCCTGCCAACAAATCCTGATAAGATTCTTTGAGAATTCTGACTTTCACCTTAAAATTAGTCACCTGATCTGCGGTAATGGCGGTGCTGGCAGAATTGGAAATGCTGGTCACCACACCTTTGAATTCTTTTTTCAAATAAGCATCAACCTGAATGTTGGTACTGTCGCCAATGCTAACTTTCACAATGTCATTTTCATTAACATCTACTTCCACTTCCATATTGTCTAAATTGGCTACACGCAACAATTCGGTTCCGGTCATTTGTTGGGTTCCCAACACTCTTTCCCCTAATTCAACTCCTAATGAAGAAATGGTTCCGTCAGCCGGAGCATAAATGGTAGTTCTGCCCAAATTGTCTTTAGCTTCTTTAACCGTAGCATTAGCGCTTTGAACATTGTAATAAGCCGATTCCTTAGTCGCTTTGGCCACTTCAAAAGCAGCTATGGATTTATCCCAATCTGAACGAGAAATAATACCTTTTTCATACAAGGCTTTGCTTCTGTCGTAGCTGGCTTTGGCCTCTTTAAAGGAAGCATCGGCCTGACTCAAACCGGCTTTGGTTCCCGATAAATTAGAAATAGTTCTGTTGTATCCTGAAGTGTACAAATCGGGATTAATTCTAACTAACAATTGGCCTTTTTTTACCACTTGGCCTTCTTTTACAGGCAAATCAATAATCTCACCTGATACTTCTGAGGAAATTTTAACTTCAATTTCAGGCTGAATCTTTCCGGTCGCGGAAACGGTTTCTACGATAGTGATTTCATCGGCCTCGGCAGTTTCGATTTCAATGCCTTCATCTTTTTTTCCGATGACACCTTTCTTTGATAAGACTAATAATACCGCAATTAAAACAATTGCAATTCCTGAGATCCAGTATAGTTTACTTTTTGACATGATTTATTGTTTTTGTATGATTGGGATTCCAAAATAGAGTTCTACAACTTTCGTTTTAAAGATATAATCGTATTTGGCACGAATCACATCGGATTGTGCATTCAAGTATAAAGTTTGTGCTTGGTTAAAATCGAAGGTGTTGATTAAACCTACCGCATACCTCTCTTTCGCATAATTAAACGCTTCTCTTCTGGCTTCCATAGTAGTAATGGATGCTTCATAAGTATTCAAAGCTCCTTTGGTATCGGTAATGGCTTTATAAACATTGGTTTCTAAATCTAACTTGGCCTGATCGAAAGCATTTTTCGATTTTTCATAAGCTACTTTAGAACGCTCAACCGAATTCTTAGCCGCAAAACCGTTAAATATTGGCACACTTAATTGCAATCCGAAATTGTGTCCTTTGTTGTCACTAAATTGGTCAATTACCGGTGCGGCTTTTCGAAATAAAGGAATAAAATTAGGTTGGATTACGTTTTGTCCGGTACCTTCTACTTGTCCGATTATGGTAGTGGGATTGGCGCCATCCAAAGCAAATCCGGAAATTCTGTCGGAGTAACCTGCTCGGGTACTAAAACTGTAAAAACCTGTGATACTGGGTTGCAATGCACCTCTGGCAATTTTGATATCGCGTTCGGCTAAGTCGAGATTGGCTTTGGCTATCTTCATTTCTACTCTCACTTCATTGGCTTTGGCAACTATGTTATCAGGACCTTGCAACATCACCGGACTGGCTGTTGCTTCGATATCTACATCGGCTACATCAAAATTTTGCAAATCTTCTATGCGAAGCAATTGCGCCAAACTTAAACGAGACAACAACAAAGCATTTTCAGCAGCAATAACGCGTTGTTTATCCGAAGCCACAGTGGCTTTCATGTCTAACAAATCACCTTTGGGCACTACTCCGGCATCAACCAATTCCTGAGAACGCAACAACTGTTTTTCATCGTTAGCCAATTGGTTTTGCTGCACTTTTACATTTTCACGGTTAAAAAGGATATCCAAATACGCATTGGCCACAAACAACGAAATATCATCTTGCATTTTGGTCAATTGGTATTGCGCCGCAACTTGCATCAACTTGGCCCGTCGCAAACGGTTTTGGTTTTGCAATCCATTATAAATATCCACACTCGAATTTAAACTGGCAGAAGTAAACTGTATGGTTTGGTTTTCTAAAAGACCGGTAGTAATATTTTGGTTCAAACCGATATTCCAAGAATGAGAAGCGCCACCGTTTAAATTAGGAAGAAATGCACCCAAAGCCGCTCGTTTATCAATTGCTGTGGCTTTCAAATCGAGCTCCGACTGCTGAACAGAGATGTTATTTTTAAGTGCGTGCTCCACACATTCTTGTATGGTCCATTTTTTGGCTTGCGCTGTGGCTTTTACTCCAAAGAGTAACAGCATTGCCAAGAAAAAATACTTTTTAAAAACTATTTTCATAAATAAACAGGCTTAACACCTTAAATTTTGTGACTAAACAAAGATATTGCTTTTGCCTCTTTATTGCTATAGAAAGGCACTTTGTTTTAGACTGCTTTTTTTTATTATTGTTACAGTAGTTTTACAATATTTCCTTTTATTTTTGATGAAAAATATTTTCTGTTTATGTTCTCTTTAAAATCTGCTGCTTTATTTGTTTGTCTTATCATGCTTTTGACCGGTTGTTCGACTTCTCAAAAAATTGAAGCCTTAAAACCTTTGCCATCTAATGATGCGCCTATGGTTTATAAGACCAAGACTTCATTTATAAACATGCCCTTGGAAATCACTCTCAAAGAAATTGAAAGCCAACTCAACAAAAGTTTAAGCGGTCAAATTTATGATGATTCCAATTTGGAAGATGACAAAACCGAAATGAAAATTTGGAAAACAGCACCTATCAGAATCACAGAAAAAAACGGCAGAATTGAAACCGTTATGCCATTGAAAATTTGGTCGCGTTTCAAATACGGCACCGATTTTATGGGGTTAAATGATACCCGTGAAATCAATTTAAACGGCACCATCACAATGACCAGTTCGGTTAAACTATCCAATTGGAAATTATCTACCATTTCCAAAATAGAAGATTTTGAATGGTCTGAAAGTCCAACCATTTTAGTAGCCGGTAAAAATGTTCCTATTACCTACATCATCAATCCTACACTGTCGATATTTAAATCGAAAATGGCTAAAAAAATAGACGAAGCCATTGAAAACACTTGTGATTTTAAACCCTATGTTTTGGATGTTCTTGAAAAAATGAGTACGCCATTTGTAACCAGCGAGCAATACCAAACTTGGTTTAAATTGATTCCGATAGAAGTTTATGTCACCGACGCCGTTTTAGAAAAAACACAAATCAAAATGGATATGGGCTTGAAATGCAATATGCAAACTATGGTAGGTTTACAACCCAAAAACACTTTTGACCGCAATGCCATTCAATTTAAAGCCGTAACCAAGATTCCTAATTCAGTTACGGCAAATGTGGTAGCCATTTCAACTTATGACAGTGCAGGACGCATTATTACTTCTAATTTTAAAGGGAAAGAATTTGCTTCGGGCAGTCGAAAAATAGTGGTTGAAAACGTTGGCTTGTGGCAAAAAGACGGTAAAATTATTATTGCGCTTCAAATGTCGGGCAGTATTAACGGCAGCATCTATTTGTCGGGCATTCCGAATTACAATCCGATTACCAAAGAAATTTACTTTGACCAAATGGAGTATGTATTGGACACCAAAGGATTGTTAACCCGAACTGCAAATTGGTTGTTGCAAGGAGTTATCTTGAAAAAAATTCAAGAAAACTGTCGCTATTCTATTAAAGACAATTTAGAGGAAGGAAAAAAAAGCATGTTGCCTTACTTGAACAATTATTCCCCTATGAAAGGTGTTTTTGTAAACGGCTCCATGGGTGATTTTGAATTTGAAAAAGTGGAAATTACCGATAAAGCCATTATCGCTTTCATCAGTACAGCCGGGAAAATGAGTGTTAAAATTGACGGTATGGAGTAGATTTAGTGTTCGGTGTTCGATTGGCAGTGTTCAGTTACCAATCGAGAGTAAATGACAATCTACTTTTTTTTGTAATACATCTTGTAAACCACAAAACCAATTCCGGCCACAATGATATAGGGAATCGCCATAAGGAAAACAATTCCGTCGTTGACCGCTTCCGCTTTCGCATTATTGCCTGAACTCTCCAAAGCAGCTCTGCACATAGCACATTGTGCGTTAGCAGAAACTCCGATGAAGAAAATACAAATCCCAAAGAAAAACTTTGACATTTTAGGGCTCGAAATTTGAAATTTAGTGGGCATAATAAGGCGATATCATCCAATAAACCACCACTCCGGTTACGGCAACATATAACCATATCGGGAAGGTAATTTTGGCGAGTTTTTTATGTTTGTCAAATTGTTCTGCCAAAGCCCTAACGTAGGTAAATAATACCATTGGTATGATAATAACCGACAAAGTAATGTGTGTTAGTAAAATAAAATAATACAAGTATCTTATCGAACCAATGGTTGCTTTCTCAGAATCATCCAGTATTCCATCAAAATTTAAATCCCCAAACTTAGCCGATTCAGCGGTCATGTGGTAAGCTACGTACATCACCAAAAACACTACTGAACAAGCAATGGCCAAAGTCATTAAACGCTCGTGCCATTTTCGGCTTCCATTTTTGATGGCCATTACAGCAGAAACCAATAAAACAGCCGTTAGCGCGTTTATTCCTGCGTAGATTGGCGGCAAGAATGACAGTGGTTCAACTTCGATGCCGAAGTCTTTTAATTTAACCGAAAACAATACAGCTACTGCAATCGGGATGATAACCGAAACGGCTATTATCGACCCTTTAAATTTCTTTTCGAGTGAGGATGGATTTGAATTACTCATTTAACAGTTTTTTTATGTCTTCAATAATAGCTTTTACGCCTGTTTTTTCCAATCCGTCATAATACATAATCGGATTGCCGAATTTGTCTTTTCTACAACGGATATTGCCTTCTTTATCAATCAAAGCAAACAAACCGGAATGTTCAAAACCGCCGGCTGCTTTACCGTTTTCTCCGGCGTAAATATTGAATCCCTTGTTTGAAATTTCATAAATGTATTTTTTATCTCCTGTCAACAAATGCCAATTGGATGATTTTACTCCTATTTGGGTTGCGTGTTCTTTGAGAACTGCAACGGTATCATATTCCGGATTAATTGTGATCGAGGCAATTCCGAAATTAGGATTGCCGAAAAACTTGTTTTGAATGTCTGCCATGTTGCGATTCATAATCGGGCAAATAGAAGGACAAGTAGAAAAGAAAAACTCAACAACGTATACTTTGCCTTTATAGTTTTCGTTGGTGATTTTCTGCCCGTTTTGATTGGTCAAAGCAAAATCTGGAGCTTTGCCTAAGGTGAGTAAATCAGTTTCTGTATTCTTGTGATTAGAAACTGCGTCTATACGGTCGCCTTGCACCACTGTATTATTTTTAATTCTGTTGATAATCTTCGGGATAAAAATGATTCCAA
>NZ_JBILQL010000059.1:0-14821 GCF_044373165.1 Flavobacterium sp. | reverse complement strand
TGATGAAAATCTCTAACGAAATTATCAATAAAGTAAAAGGTGTGAATCGTGTGGTATACGATATCAGTTCAAAACCACCCGCTACTATAGAATGGGAATAGTTTTTGTTAACACAAAATAGTTGATGGAAAAAAAGGCAATTCTGATTGCATTTAAAAAGTTTTGTTAACTTTAACATTAAATAAAGTGTCTGTTTATGAAAAACCGAATTATTTTCTCAATGCTTTTTGTACTAAGTGTCACGTTTAGCACCTCGGCCAAACAAGATAAATATGTCAAGCATACTGTTGCGCAAGGGGAAACAATTACGATGATTGCTCAAAAATATAAGGTAACGCCTTACGATATTTACAAACTCAATCCCGATTCTCAAAACGGAATTGAGCTCAACAGCGTATTGTTAATTCCTCCAATCGCAGCAGACTCAAATCTTTCGGTTGGACCTAATCAAACTTCTCCAAAGAGTGGCAATCCTACCACGCATTTGGTACAGCCTAAAGAAACTTTATTCAGTTTGTCCAGACAATACGGAGTAACTGTTGATGCTATAAAATCAGCCAATGCCGAGCTGTTGAAAGATGGTTTGAAAATTGGGCAAACTATCAAAATTCCTTCCGGAGTTGCCGGTAGAGATACTTATGAAAAACCTACTTTAGAAAAGCCGGTGTCGGCACCAAAAGAAACTCCAAAAGCGGTGGTCAAAGCAGAGCCTAAAGCAGAAGTTGCTAAAGGCAATACAAATTTTCATATCATTGAACCCAAAGAAACCAAATACGGTATTTCTAAAAAGTATGGCATGACTATACAGGAATTAGAACGACTAAATCCGTCCATAGTCAATGATTTCCCTATTGGCTTAAAGTTGGTTATTTCCGGTAATCCTGAAGTTAAAGCAGTAGCCGAAACTAATAAAGTTAAAGAAGAAACTCCTAAAACTCCGGCAGTAAGCACCAAAAAATACCTTGAAGAATATGTTGTACGACCTAGGGAAACCATTTCAAGCATTGCCAACGATTATGGGATGACCGAACAGGAATTGATTGCTTTGAATCCCGAATTGAAAAAAGGAGTCAAATTAGGGATGATTCTTCGGGTTCCTAAAGGGCAGCGAAAAGAACCCATCAAAAAAGAACAAGGAAATTTATTAAAGAATATCAACACTAATGCGAGGAAACAACTCGCATTACTTTTACCCTTTAATCTCAGTAAGATTGAAAGCGATACCGTAAACTCCACACCAGCTCGATTAAAGAAAGACAAATTCTTGAACATGACTTTGGATTTTTATTCCGGAGCGCTAATGGCCATTGATTCTGCCCGTGTTTTAGGAATGAATGTCGACATCAAAATTTTAGATTCTCAGGAGACTAAAAACACTTCAAACGTAACCTCATTAGCAGCAGAAAAAAACCTGAGTACCATGGACGCTGTAATAGGACCATTTTATCAGGCTAATGTGGAAAAGCTAGCCGAAATTTTAGAGCCGTCAAAAACACCTGTGATTTCTCCTTTATCAAAAGAGTCGGGGAAGAAGTTCAGTAACCTGTACCAATCGATGCCGTCTTTGGAACAGATGCGTGCCTCGATATTCGATTTTATGAATGCAAAAGGCGGCAACATCATAGCCGTGGTCGACCCGAAAAAGGGCAGTGTCAAACAATACCTTCAAGAATCTCAAGCAGGTACAAGAATCGTGGGATTTACAGCTAAAAATACTTTTTCAGCAGATAGTTTAAGAATTTGTTTGAAAAAAGACAAAATGAATTATGTGCTTTTAGCCTCAGAAAGCACCGGAATGATTTTGGCCACAACCAATGCCATGTTAGCCGCTCAAAAAGATTATCAAGTGCAATTGGTAATCATGGAACCTAATGAAACCCTCGATTTCGAGGAGATTTCTTTGACTCGTTTAACAAAATTAAAGTTGTTGTATCCATCGTTGACCAGACCTAATGAAAGTGTTGAAGCCAATCAGTTTGATGCTAAATACAAAAAGCAAAATAAGATTATACCTAACGCTTTTGCCATTCGTGGATTCGATGTGACTTTCGATACTTTGTTGCGTTTGTCTCAAGAAAAAACATTCGAAGAAACTATTCAATCTGATGACTCAGAGCAAATAGAAAGTAAGTTCAATTACAATCCAAACAGTACTTACGGGTATTCTAACAGTGGTATTTACATCCTATATTACGACACCGATTTATCCATCAAAGAAGCCTCATAATGCCAACTTCAAAAGTTACTTATTTAGGAGAATTGCGAACCTCTTCTGTTCATTTACAATCCGGAAGCGAAATTATTTCAGATGCGCCAATTGACAATAATGGAAAAGGGGAAGCTTTTTCACCCACCGATACTGTCGCTAATGGATTGGCCAGTTGTATGTTTACCGTTATGGGCATCAAAGCCCGAGAAATGGGTGTGGATTTTTCAGGTTCTACCGCGGAAGTGACTAAGGTTATGGCAGCCGAGCCACGTAGAATTTCAGAAATTCACGTGACTTTTAACATGAGTATCAAAGCCGACGAAAAGACCAAAACCATCTTGGAAAGAACGGCATTGACTTGTCCGGTTCATTACAGTTTACATCCCGATATAAAAAGAGAAATAGTTTTTAATTGGAAATAATTTAGAATTAAGAGAATAGAAAATAGAGCATAGATTTTATTCTTATCAATTTCAAAAGTCTATGTTCTGTATTCTATTCTGTTTTCTTGTAATGAACGACCAACAAAAACTCCTCATCAAACTTGCCCATACCAAAATGCCTTTCGGTAAATACGAAGGCTATTATCTTATTGATTTACCCGAACATTATGTAGTTTGGTATTCCCAAAAAGGATTTCCAAAAGGAACTTTAGGAGAGCAAATGCAGTTGGTTTATGAACTCAAACTAAATGGTTTAGAAGATTTGGTGCGCAATATCAAGAAGCAATATCCAAATCCAATTTGAAAATGTAATAATTTGAAAATTTGTAGATGTAATTATTGCGTAGCATCAATCAAGAAATAATAATTTTCAAATCTTCAAATCCTAAAATCTTCAAATTAAATCGTACTTTTGCCTCGTTTTTTAAAACAACAACAACAACAACACAACATACAACATTACAATGAATCAAACCAAGTACATTTTTGTTACCGGCGGTGTGACTTCCTCTTTAGGAAAAGGAATCATCGCAGCATCTTTGGCCAAACTACTTCAGGCCAGGGGATATCGTACGACCATTCAAAAATTTGACCCTTACATCAATGTCGATCCCGGAACTTTAAATCCGTATGAACACGGCGAATGTTTTGTGACCGATGATGGTGCGGAAACCGATTTGGACTTAGGGCATTACGAACGATTTTTAAATGTACCGACTTCTCAGGCTAACAATGTTACTACCGGCAGGGTTTACCTTTCAGTTATTGAAAAGGAAAGAAGAGGAGAGTTTTTAGGGAAAACAGTTCAAGTTGTCCCTCATATCACCAATGAAATTAAAGACCGTATGCAATTGCTTGGAAAATCGGGTGATTACGATATTGTCATTACAGAAATCGGTGGTACAGTAGGGGATATAGAATCCTTACCTTATATAGAATCCGTGCGTCAGTTGGTATGGGAATTAGGGGAAAGCAATAGTATTGTAGTACACCTGACATTAGTTCCCTATTTGGCGGCAGCCGGTGAATTGAAAACAAAACCAACTCAACACTCTGTCAAAACTTTGATGGAAAGCGGAATCCAAGCCGATATTTTGGTATGCAGAACAGAACATGAGCTATCGGACGAATTGCGCCAAAAATTGGCCTTGTTTTGCAATGTTAAACGCGAAGCTGTAATCCAATCTATCGACGCTTCTACAATTTATGAAGTGCCGAATTTAATGTTGGAAGAAGGATTGGATATAGTTGCTTTAAAGAAATTAAACTTGCCCAAAAAAGCAGCGCCGGATTTAAAAACTTGGAATACTTTTTTACACCGATTAAAACATCCTAAACAAACGGTTAATGTTGGTTTGGTTGGAAAGTATGTAGAGTTGCAAGATTCGTATAAGTCTATTTTAGAAGCTTTTATACACGCCGGAGCAGCCAATCAAACTAAAGTGAATGTCATCAGTATTCATTCGGAATATTTGGATGAAGCCAGTGCGGCAGAGCAATTGAAAGGTTTAGATGGTATTTTAGTAGCGCCCGGATTTGGCGGCAGGGGAATCGAAGGTAAAATCGAAACCGTGCGTTATGCCCGTGAAAATAATATCCCGTTCTTCGGAATTTGTTTGGGAATGCAAATGGCTGTAATCGAGTATGCTCGAAATATTTTGGGCTTGAAAGACGCCAATTCAACCGAGATGAATGAAGTAACCAAAAACCCTGTAATCGCTTTGATGGAAGAGCAAAAAAATATTACTGACAAAGGCGGTACTATGCGTTTGGGGGCTTGGAAATGCGATTTGACACAAGATAGTTTGGCTTATAAAATTTACGGGAAAAGTCAAATTCAAGAGCGCCATCGCCACCGCTATGAGTACAATAACAAATACAGAGAGCAGTTGGAAGCTGCCGGTTTATCAACTTCCGGAGTAAATCCTGATACCGGTTTGGTGGAAATTGTAGAATTGAAAAACCATCCTTTTTTCATAGGTGTACAATACCATCCGGAATATAAAAGTACAGTTGCCAATCCACACCCAATTTTTGTTAGCTTTGTGGCCGCAATGGTAAATCATAAAAAACAGTAAGTAACTAAGTGATCTTTGTTGCTTCTTACGACAAATAATTAAAAAATGGAACAAAAAAAATTTGATTTTAATTCGATTATCGGTTTTGCCTTAATCTTTATCATTATCCTCTGGATGATGTACAACAACCGTCAAGACGAAGTTAAAGAGCAAGCCAAAGCCAAAACTGAAAAAGCAATACAAGACAAAGTTAAAAAAGAAGCCACTAAGGATGTGGCGCAAACCATCACCGATACTACAGTAGGTGATTCGGCTAAAATTCAAAAGCTACAAGGCAAGTTAGGCAGTTTTGCTTATTCGGCTACTTTACCCTCTGCCAAAGAATCGTTTACTACTTTAGAAAACGAATTAGTGACTTTAAAAATTGCCAATAAAGGAGGTTATATTGCAGAAGCGACTTTAAAAAACTTCAAGAAATTTGATAAGAATTCAAAAGAATTGGTGGAGTTGATTAAAACTAACAACGCTCAATTTAACTTGCAATTGCAAACGAAAGACAATCGAGTGCTTAACACCAAAGATTTGTTTTTTGAGCCAACTTTGACAACAGTAGAAGGAAACCAAGTCCTGTCGATGAAATTAAAAGCAAACGACAATGCTTATTTAGAATACAAATATGTCTTGAAACCAAAAGACTATATGTTGGATTTTGATATTCGTTCACAAGGATTAAATTCGGTGTTGAATACTTCAAAATCGGTCGATTTCCAATGGGATATGAAAACCTATCGCAATGAGAAAAGTATCTCTTACGAAAACCGTTATGCCGAAATCGTTTTTGAATACGAAGACGGTAAAGATGATTATGTAAGTCAAGGACGTGACCAAGAAGAAGCACCGGAAAAAGTGACTTATATCGCTTACAAACAACATTTCTTTACTTCAATTCTTTTAACCAAAACACCACTTGAAAAAGCGGTTTTGAAGTCCAACGATTTGGTACAAGACGAAGATAAAGACACCATTTTTACCAAAGAATTCAAAACTACTTCCGCACTAGCTTTCAATAATGGTGAATTGGATTATAAAATGAATTGGTATTACGGTCCGGCCGATTATACTTTGTTAAACAACTACGAAAGAAATTTGGATGAAATTATTCCTCTGGGTTGGGGCATTTTCGGTTGGATAAACAAGTTTATTTTTGTTCCGTTGTTTGGTTTCTTAAGTACTTTTATGGGATTGGGAATTGCCATTATAGTGTTTACTATTTTGATTAAGATTGCCATGTCGCCAATAACGTTCAAGTCGTTTTTGTCTCAAGCCAAAATGAAAGTATTGCGCCCTGAGATTATGGAAATCGGAGAAAAATTCAGTAAAGATCCGATGAAAAAACAGCAGGAAACCATGAAGTTGTACAACAAAGCAGGTGTAAATCCTATGGCTGGTTGTATTCCGGCTTTGATTCAGATTCCGTTTATGTATGCTTCTTTCCAGTTCTTCCCGTCAGCGATTGAATTGCGACAAAAGGGATTCTTATGGGCAGAAGATTTATCTTCATTTGACGAAATCGTAAAATTGCCATTCCGTATTCCGGTTTATGGGGATCATATTAGTTTGTTCCCGATATTGGCTTCTATTGCCATTTTCTTCTATATGAAAATGACTTCAGGAGATCAAGCCATGGCACAACCACCTCAAGAAGGTATGCCGGATATGGGTAAGATTATGAAAATCATGATTTATTTGTCACCGGTAATGATGTTGTTATTCTTCAATAACTATGGTTCCGGATTGAGTTTGTATAACTTTATTTCCAACTTAATCACTATAGGTATCATGTTGGTTATTAAAAAGTACTTTATCAACAGCGATAAGATTCATGCTCAGATTCAGGAAAATAAAACCAAACCCAAAGCAGAAGGCAAGTTCCAAAGAAAGATGAGAGAAATGATGGAACAAGCTGAAGAGCAAAAAAAGCTTCAAAACAAGAAAAAATAGTTTCCGAATTATAAATTTTCACAACTCTGTTTAAACACTTATTTTTAAACAGAGTTTTTTTATTTCAGCATTATGAAAGTACTAATTATAGGGTATGGCAACATGGGAAAAACCTATGCCAACAGTTTTATAAGTTCAAGATTCATCAAACCGAAAGACATTTATGCTTTGGTTCGGAATGAAATGTTCTCACTCTCGGACAGTTTAATTCCGAAAGAGAATTTTACCGCCATACCAACCGAGGCTATTGGCGAGTTTGATATTGTTATACTCGCTGTAAAACCGCAAGATTTTAATCTTTTAGCACAAAACATACGGGATTATTTAAAAGATTCTCAAATCATCTTTTCAGTTATGGCCGGAATAACATTGGTAACTCTGGAAAAGCAATTGAATTGCACCAAGATTGTTCGGTCTATGCCTAATATTCCCACTCAAATAGGAATGGGAATGACGGTTTTTACTGCTTCAGCTAGTGTAGACAGAAAAGAATTATTCATCATCCAAAATCTGATTAATACCACTGGGAAGTCGGTTTATGTGGAAAATGAAAAGCTAATCGATGCAGCGACTGCAATATCCGGCAGTGGACCGGCTTATGTTTTTTATTTCATGCAATCGATGATACAAGCCGCGGTTGATTTGGGTTTTAACGAGTCGGAAGCGGAATTACTTGTCAATCAAACTTTCATGGGTTCGGTAGCCATACAAAACAGTTATTCTTTATCCAATTTGGAATGGATATCTAAAGTAGCCTCAAAAGGAGGAACAACCGAAAGTGCGTTGCAAGTTTTTGAAAACGGGAATTTAAAACAAACTATAGTTGATGCGGTTAAAGCAGCTAATAATAGAGCTTTAGAGTTAGGGTCATAAAAAAAGCGCAGTTAAAAACTGCGCTTTGGTTTTTTCATAGCAATATATTTTTACAAAGTCGGCAATAGTACTTTGTCAAGCACGTGAATCACTCCATTGCTTCCTTGAATATCAGTAGAGATGATATTACTAGCTGTTCTGGTTGGTGCAAAAGTTCCTGTGATTTTAGCACCACCGGTTAATGAAAAAGTAATGTTTTGACCGTTTAACGTTGGAACGACTCCAGCACTTGTGCCTGAAACAATACCCGCTAAAGCTGAAGAACGAACATTACCGCTTACAGCATGATACTGTAAAACGCTCGAGAATTGAGCTCCTGTTGGTGAAATACCGGCAGTTGTAAGCTCAGTAATTAAACTAGTGAAAGCAGCATTGTTTGGCGCAAATAAAGTTGCTGGTGCAGCAGGAGTTAATCCGCTCAATACACCTAATACAGCACTTTGATTACCAAAAGTACCACCAGTACTAGTTACTACGGTTTGTAGCGTATCAAAATCAGGATTGTCAACCACATGGTCTACCAAAGTTGGGATTTGAATTACTCTGTTTACAATGTGAATTACTCCATTGCTGGCATCTACATCTGCAGTTGAAACTACTGCTCCTTTGCTGTCAACGCCACCATTTAAGGTTACAGTTGAACCTGATTTTTGAACAAACATGCTGATTGTAGGAGCATTTGCAGTTGAGTTAATTGGGGATAATGTTGAAACATAAGTCGATGCAGGAATATCAGTACTTTTGATTTCTGAAGCTACAACATGGTTTAATAAGATTGCTTTCAATACGTCCGCATTAACGTTATCAACAGTTACACCCGAACCCAAGGAAGCAAAAAACGTTTGGAAGGCAGCATTGGTTGGGGCAAATACGGTAAATTGTCCTGAACCGTTTAGAGTTGCAGTCAAACCTGTGCGATTTAAGGCAGTAACTAAAGTTGAAAAGTCGGCATTGCCACCGGCAATTTCAGCGATAGTTTGTTGTTGAGGCGTGTTGTCATCGTCACTACAAGATAACATTGTTAAAGCAATACAGGCAAAAGCCATTTTTTTGATTAGATTTTTCATAATAATTTTTGTTTAATGTTTCGGCTAAATTATGAAACATTGTTTAACAAAAATCAGTTAATGGTAAACAAAACTTAAATTTATAATTACTTTAACAGTTTTGTTTTATTTTCAGAACTATCTATTTTTAAGTGAATTACCTTAAATTAATTGGTTTTTACGATAATTTTAACTTCACTGGATTTTTAAAAAAGTTAAACAAAATGGGTTGGTTTTTTTAATTTAAATTTAACATTCTTCCGGTACTATAATCCTCGTTTTCCCGTTTAAGGAATTAAGTATAAATTTGCCACAGGTAATAATGTTACAAAACCACATGTATATGAAATATATCTTTCTTTTTTTGTTGTCAACTTTTTTTGCTTTTGCCCAAGACTATAATAAATTAGATGAAAACGGTAAAAAGCATGGCCTATGGAAAGGGTTTTATGAAGAATCTAAGCGACCGCGTTATGAAGGTACCTTTGAACATGGGAAAGAAGTGGGTTTGTTTAAGTTTTTTGATGATACCAAAGCAGGAACAGTTATAGCAACCAGGGAGTTTAATCCGAAAGACAATTCTTGTTATACTATTTTCTACAATCAAAAAAGCAATAAAGTCAGCGAAGGCAAAGTGGTTAACAAACAATTTGAAGGGGAATGGAAGTATTACCATGAAAATTCTCCTGCCATTATGAGCTTAGAATATTATGTTAATGGAAAACTCAATGGTGTTCGTAAAGTTTTTTATAAAAGCGGCATTTTAGCTGAAGAAACAACTTATAAAAATGGAGTAAAAGAAGGTCTTTACAAAAGCTACACCGAAAATGGAATTGTACTTGAAGAGAGTAATTTCAAAAACGGAATATATGAAGGTCAGGCTATCTTTAAAACCGCCGACAATAAATTGGCAGCACAAGGAATTTTCAAGAACGGCAAAAAAATCGGGATTTGGAAAGTCCTTGAAAAAGGAAAGCTAAAAGAGGTCAACATGAACAAGCAGGGGCGCAAATTCCAAAAAAGAGTTAAACCGCTAGAAGAAAACTAAATATTAGCCTAATTTTGCAACAAATTTTTTAAATCAAATGAAAAGAGTTGTTGTCGGATTATCAGGCGGGGTCGATTCCAGTGTTGCAGCCTATTTATTAAAAGAGCAAGGTTACGAGGTGATTGGGCTTTTTATGAAAAATTGGCACGACGATTCTGTTACCATTTCTAATGAATGTCCGTGGTTAGAAGATAGTAACGATGCATTATTGGTAGCCGAAAAACTTGGTATTCCTTTTCAAACAGTTGATTTAAGCGAACAATACAAAGAGAAAATAGTCGACTATATGTTCAAAGAATACGAACAAGGTCGAACACCAAATCCCGATGTATTGTGTAATAGAGAGATTAAGTTTGATGTTTTTATGAACATTGCTTTGAGTTTGGGCGCCGATTTTGTGGCTACCGGTCATTATTGTCGTAAAGGCGAAATTACAGTTGATGGCCAACCGGTATACCAATTGTTAGCCGGAAAAGACGGGAACAAAGACCAATCTTACTTCCTTTGCCAATTGTCCCAAGAACAATTATCCAAAGCGCTTTTCCCGATAGGAGAATTGACCAAGCCCGAAGTGCGAGAAATTGCGATGCGATTGGATTTGGTAACCGCTGAGAAAAAAGATTCACAAGGATTATGTTTTATTGGTAAAGTGCGTTTACCCGAATTTTTGCAACAACAATTACAGCCCAAAGAAGGTTTGATATACGAGATTTCTGCAACGAATGAAATTTATCAACAAGAACCCCCGATTTTTAATACTCTTGAAGAACAATTAGCTTTTGAAGCTAAGGGCGTTACTTATACTACGGCCAATGGTAAGGCAGTGGGAAAGCACCAAGGAGCTCATTATTTTACGATCGGACAAAGAAAAGGGTTGAATGTAGGTGGAACAAAAGAGGCTTTATTCATTATTGCTACCGATGTTAAAACAAATACTATTTATACCGGACAAGGACAAAATCATCCCGGTTTGTTTAAAAAAGCACTTCGAGTACAACCTTCTGAAATTCATTGGATTCGAAAAGATTTAGTACTAAAAAATGGCGGTTCTATGGAGGTCATGGCCAGAGTTCGATACCGACAAGCCCTGCAAAAAGCGACTTTGTATCAATTTGAAAGCGGTCTTTACGTTTCTTTTGACGAGCCACAATCTGCCATAACAGAGGGACAATTCGTGGCTTGGAATATTGGAGATGAATTAGTTGGATCGGGAGTAATTTCATAAATTAGCACTTTGCAAAACACAAAGCGCTATGAAAAAGCTTTACCTAATACCTTTTTTGCTGCTGTCAAGCATTGGATTGGCTCAAGAAGATGCTTGGGTTTATTTTACCAACAAGCCGAATGCTCAGTATTATTATGACAACCCGTTGCAAATGCTTTCTCAAAGAGCATTGGATAGAAGAACCAATCAAAATATTGCCATTGATATCAAAGATGTGCCGATCCACCAACAATACGTAGATCAGATAGACGCAACTCTAGGTATTGAGGTTAAGGCAAAATCCAAATGGATGAATGCAGTTCATGTTAGAGGAAGTGTAACAGATATTAATAATTTGTCTGCACTGGAATTTGTTAGCCATATTGAATTTGCTAACAGAAGCCTTAATGTCTCCGGAAGAAGTCAGAATTCAAATCAAGTCAATCTCTCTAACAGGGTCAATAAAACATTAGACACTCAAATTGCTTTTACCTATGGCAATTCAGCCAATCAAGTACAAATGTTGAATGCTCATCTATTACACCAACAAGATTTTACGGGTAGCGGAAAAATAATAGCGGTAATGGATGCTGGATTTCCAAATGTAAATTCTATTGCGCCTTTTCAAAGATTAAGAGATAACAATCAAATTCTCGGAGGATATAATTTTGTCAGTCAATCTAATGATTTTTACACCTCAAATTCACACGGAACTTTGGTGCTCTCAACAATGGGAGGTTATGTAGAAAGTCAACTGGTTGGCACAGCTCCCGATGCAAAATATTATTTATTTATTACAGAAGATACAGCTTCAGAAAATCCCGTTGAAGAAAGCTATTGGGTTGAAGCAGCTGAAATGGCTGATAGTTTAGGTGTTGATGTTATCAATACTTCATTGGGTTATTTTCAATATGACAACCCAAATTACAGTTATACTTATGCCAATATGGATGGCGTTACCTCCTTTATTTCCAGAGGAACGAATGTGGCTTTTAGTAAAGGGATGATTTGTGTGTCTAGTGCAGGAAATTCAGGTGCAGGATCAAATCCACACATAGCAGTACCGGCAGATGCCTTGCGCGGTTTTGCAGTTGGCGCAGTTAAAGCTGATGAAACTTATGCTGTATTTAGTTCAATCGGACCGACATTCGACCAAAGAATTAAACCCGATGTAATGGCGCAAGGTCAAGGTGCCATTGTGTCAAATACAACAGGCGCAATAGTAACCGCAAACGGGACTTCTTTTTCCGGACCTATTATGGCCGGCGCAATTACAAGTCTTTGGCAAGCCATTCCTTGGGCAACTAACCAACAAGTTTTGGATTTTGTTCGCCAATCGGCAAATCTTTACACTAATCCTACAGCTCAATTCGGATATGGAGTTCCCGATATGCAATCAGCGCTTACATTTGCTCAACTTTCAGTTAATGACAATGGTTTTGGTAAGTTTTTAGTTTATCCCAATCCGGTTCAGGATTATTTAAAAGTCTCTTTTCCCAATCATTTTAGTAAGGCCTCGATTTCTATATACAATAACTTAGGACAACTGATTCTTGAGGAAGAAATCAACCCGGATGCTATCATAGTTTTCGATAATTTGTCCAATGGTATTTATACCTACTCTTTAAAAAGTGGAGATTTTGTGCAATTCGGAAAATTGGTAAAAAAATAAATAAAACGCGAGTCAGGCAAAATGAATAAAATCACCCAACTTTTCAATATAAAATACCCTATTATTCAAGGAGGAATGATATGGAACAGTGGCTATAAATTAGCCAGTGCCGTCAGTAACGCCGGTGGATTAGGATTAATTGGTGCCGGATCTATGTATCCGGATGTTTTAAGAGAGCACATAAAGAAATGTAAAGCTGCAACCGACAAACCTTTTGGAGTCAACGTACCGATGCTTTATCCCAATATTGAAGAAATCATCCAGATTATTATAGAGGAAGGCGTTAAGATTGTTTTTACTTCTGCAGGAAATCCAAAAACTTGGACAAGTCATTTAAAGTCACACGGTATTACAGTTGTTCATGTGGTTAGCAGTTCCAAATTCGCTTTAAAAGCACAAGAAGCCGGTGTTGATGCTGTCGTGGCAGAAGGTTTCGAGGCCGGAGGACATAACGGAAGGGAAGAAACAACCACTTTTACATTAATTCCTATGGTCAAAGAGCAAATTTCAATTCCCTTAATTGCTGCCGGCGGAATTGCTACAGGTCGAGGAATGCTAGCAGCTATGGTTTTAGGTGCTGATGGTGTACAAATGGGTTCACGATTTGTTGCTTCTTTTGAAAGTTCGGCCCATAATAATTTTAAAAACACCGTGATTTCAGTTAAAGAAGGAGATACGCAACTCACATTAAAGGAATTAGCACCGGTGAGGTTAATCAAAAATAAGTTTTATGACGACCTGCAAGAGTTGTACGCCAAATGCCCTACCATAGAAGAATTGAAAGCGTTGTTGGGCAGAGCAAGAGCTAAACGCGGAATGTTTGAAGGAGATTTGATTGAAGGGGAATTGGAAATAGGGCAAATTGCTGGTTTGATTCATGAAGTCAAAACTGTCGAAACCATTATTAATGAAGTTATAGCTGATTTTAATTCGGCTAAGGATCAATTAATAAATCCGCTTTTTTAAAAAAAACTCACCGTTAATATTTTGATGTTGATGGGCTTGATTTTGAATCAAACTTATCAACATTTTTTTATTTTTTCAATTGCTTCAAAACTATTGATAACTTCTTTTTTTTTTATCTTTTCTATTTGTAAATTATTAATTTTTAGTAACATGTGTTTTTATGCGTGCTGTCTGCAATTGTTAATAATGTTGATTATTTTGTTTATAACATTTTAATAACCCAAATTGTGCCCCAAAAATTATAAGTAATATAGTGGTGGCAATTTTACCTTTGCTTTTTACAAAAATTGAATGTTTTAAAGCAGTCAAAAAGTTGAGTTTTGGTATTTTGTTCTCGTTATGAAAGGGAGTAATGTTTCAAGGATTATAATTGTTTTAAATAGAACTGCTTATGGGCATAACTACTCTAGCCAAAAATTACTTTTTTTATTGTGTTTTATTGTTAGCACTATTTGGGCAGAATAGTTACGTTTATTCTCAATGTCCTACAGTTACCAATTCTAATCAGTCTTTTTGTGATACACAGTCTCCAACAGTAGCCGGTCTTCAAGCTGTTGATAATGGTGGTGGCATCAGATGGTATCCTACTGCTACTTCAACTGCCGCGTTATCTTCTTCTACGGTTTTGGTCAATGGAGAAGACTATTTTGCAGATGATAATACCGGTACTTGTGGTGCAAGACAAAGTGTTACGGTTACAATATATTCTGCTCCTACAGGAGCTAATTTCCAAGGGGTTTGTGTCACCAGTTTGAATCAAGCAACTCCTTCTAATCCTCAGTTTGTTATTGCCGGGAATAATTTACAATGGTATACTGTGCCTGTAGGTGGAATAGCTATTACTCCAACAACTATTTTGAGTGATAACACAATTTATTACATCAGCCAGGTTAATCCCGATACCGGTTGTGAAACCTCTAGATTGTCGGTGTTTGTTAATGTAGGTTTAGTGCCGCCTCCTACAGGTAATCCAATTCAAGAATTTTGTAATATACCCGGAAGTCCACCAACGGTAGCCGACCTTGTTGCAACAGGAAATAATAATTGGTACTTAACTTCTGCATTTGGCATTCCATTGAATCCGTCAACACCATTAGTTAATGGGCAGTTTTATTACGCCACTACTGTCGATCCACCTTGCGAAAGTAGCGATAGATTTGCAGTTTTGGTAAATATTTATGAGTTAAACGATGCAGGGAATGATGGTCAAAGAAATATTTGTATTGATCAGTTAGCTGCCACAGCTCCTTTTGATTTATTTAATTTGTTAGGAGGAACACCTGATATCAACGGTGTTTGGACAGGTCCAACACCAACATCAAATGGTTATCAAGGAACGCT
>NZ_JBILQL010000124.1:0-3674 GCF_044373165.1 Flavobacterium sp. | reverse complement strand
AAAACCAAATCAATACTCGGATTATTCAAACAAATCTCTACAGCCATTTGACCATTAACAGCTCTGATAATGTCATAATTCTTATGCTGCATCATTTTTTGAAAAAGCAAGTAATTGATGTTGTCATCTTCAGCAATTAAAATAACCCTGCGCTCTGTTTTAACAGTTTCTTCATTGTTAACAGAACGAACGGTTATATGCTCAACTTTAGCATATTGCAATGGTATTGAAAAATAAAAAGTCGATCCTTCTCCTACTTTTGAAGTCAATGTAATACTGCCGCCAAGCAATTCTACATAGGCTTTTGAAATGGCCAACCCTAAACCCAAACCGCCAACTTTAATTGAAATATCACTGTCGACTCTTTTAAATCGATCAAAAATATTTTTGTGCTCAACTTCATCAATTCCTAAACCGGTATCTCTGACGGTGAAATGGATGAGCTCATTTTGCTCGTCAATTTCATATCCGAAAGTAACCATCCCTTGATCGGTAAACTTGATCGCATTGGTTAAAAGATTAATGATTACTTGCTTCAGTTTAATGTCGTCCGTAATAATGTTGAATTCGGCCGGCATGGAACTTTTAATCAAAATAAATTCAATGCCTTTGTTTTGAATCGTGACTTTTAAAGTCTCGTAAAGTTCATTTACACAAGACTCAAGGTTAACCTGTGTATAATTAGGGATGATTTGGTTGGAATCAATCTTAGACATTTCGATTAAATCATCTATAATGGAAACCAAGTTTTTCCCACTTTTTTCAATAACTGTCAAATACTCTAATTTTTCCGTTTCAGTGATATCGGTATTTAAAATCAAATCGGTAAAACCATTGATGGCATTCATAGGAGTGCGAATCTCATGGGATAAATTGGCTAAGAAAGACGATTTTAACCGATCACTTTCCTCCGCTTTTATCTTGGCCGTTATCAACTCCATTTTTTGGTTGTTATTTTCCTCAAACAGATTGCCGATATAGCTGAATTCTCCATTGGTTTCTTTGAGTAATTTAATGGCTCTTTTGTTGCCGGTTTCCAAAACCCTTCTCACCAAATCCAAAGGATAATAAACAAATTTTCGGGTGTAAATTAGGTTGAGTAACAAAATGACAAAAAAAGCAATAATGATAACATACAACAATCGGGTAGTATTGTCAAAATAGACTTCAAACGCTCTTTGAAAAACCAATTTGCCAATGACATTGCTTTGGGCATCTTTCAATTCAAACAAAGAGGCTATTTTATTTTTTTCGGGCTTTAATTCAAAATTGGGCTGAACTAACTTAATCTCCGAATTGGTGATGCGCTCAATATTTTTCAGGAACTCTTTATCCATCAAACGCACCACAAAAAAGTAACCCGAAGTTTTGGTTTTGTTTTTTAAAGGATCATCTGAAGGGTGAATAGCAGCACCGGTAACTTCTACAAAGCCTTCCGGTATCTTCAAATAAAACTTTTTTATTCCGGCTTTATCAACCAAATCCATGGTTTGCTTCGGAATAAAATCGAGGGTTTTGATGGCCGGTGTTGGTGTTCTTATGATAAAATTCTTTTGCAAATCATACGCTCCTAAATATTCAGCGTCGTAAATTTCCAATTCATTCCCAATGGTTTCATCAAACCAAGTTTGGTCTTTGGTAGTGATAAAATCCACAAACTCATCCCAGTTGGTATCATTATTAATGGCTACAAATATGGGTTTAGACTCTAAATCGAGTAGTTTATGTATTTCATTGTCAAAATGTTCAACAGAATCTTTATACACCTGCTTCTCTGCTTTTTTGGTGTAGTAGAATAAAGCAAAATACAATATGATGAAAAAAATACTCGAAGAAAAAATCAACCAAAGTATTTTAGGGAAAGTTTTTTTAACGATCATTTGAATCTCTAATCTGTTAATTAGGAACTAAAAATATGTTAAAAATTAACTGATTATCTAAATCTATTTAAAAAGAATGAACAAGTTATTAAGAATACCCTCGAAATTCTAAAGAAGCAATAATCCAGATGTTCTTAATGCCTGAACCGGTTTTGAAAACCAAAACAACTCAAAATCATCAAATTGGGATTCAAAATCAGCTTTCAGTTCAGAGAGTGTTGTTACTTTGGATTCTTGTAAACTCAGCTTGGGTAAAATTTTCAAAAGCCATTGGCCGTGAGCCTTTTCTACAGTAATCGAAAGCAGGCCGCTTTTCTCAAAAAAAGTAAGTTTTATCATGGCCCAACTCATCCCCTTTTTCGACTTTGTAAATTCCTCAGCTATAGGTTCAACGCCTAACCAAATCACTTTGGCATTGGGTTTTAGAACCAATTTATTTTCCTCCTCCAAACAATCGGCTATAAAATGAGGAGAGACCTTTGTTTTAGGTATTTTGAAGTCGAACCATTCCTGTAAATCATAATCAAAACAAATCCCGTGCATGTAATTGAACAATGATTTCTTCAACCCGAAACTGAATTGATCATGATCAATTCCGGTTTTATCCTTAAATTGAATGTCGTTATGGGCAAAAGTAATTTCGTTTGCTTGAGGAATTACGCCAAAAGCATCAGGATCCAAGCCCACCGGACTGTGCGCTGTCATGGCAAACTGATGCCAAAATCCGGACTGTAAAATCCCGGCTTCAAATAACTGTCGAACCATTTCCAAACTGTCAATCGTTTCCTGTACCGTTTGTGTTGGATAACCATACATCAAATAGGCATGCACCATAATGCCACTATCCGTAAAATTACGAGTAACTTGTGCTACTTGAGCGACAGTAACGCCTTTTTTAATGAGTGCTAACAATCGATCAGATGCCACTTCCAAACCGCCGGAAACCGCAATACAACCGGATGCTTTGAGCAACTCGCACAAATCCCGGCTGAAACTTTTTTCAAATCGAATGTTGGTCCACCAAGTGACCGTAAGTTTTCGGCGTAAAATTTCCAAAGCCAACTCACGCATCAAAGCCGGCGGTGCCGCTTCGTCTACAAAATGAAAGCCGGTTTCTTTGGTTTGTGCTATTAATTCCTCCATTCTATCAACTAACAACTTAGCCGCAATGGGTTCGTAAACCTTGATGTAATCTAATGAAATATCACAAAACGTGCATTTTCCCCAATAACAACCATGTGCCATCGTGAGTTTATTCCAACGACCGTCGCTCCATAAACTGTGCATCGGATTGGCAATTTCAATGACCGAAATGTATTGATCTAACAGCAAATCGGAATAATCAGGCGTGCCGGTTTGACTTTGTTTGTAATCGGATTTCGAGGAATTATTGCGGTATACCACCGAATTATTCTCGAGAAGAAAAGTTCTCTTAAACTCGTCTGAAATTGGATTGCTAATCTTTGAATATAGAAGTTCTACAGGTAATTCTCCATCGTCTAAAGTGATGAAATCGAAAAATTCAAAAACACGATTGTCTTTTAACTCCCGCAATTCGGTATTGGGAAAACCACCGCCCATGGCGACTTTCATTTCAGGATGACTCTTTTTAATGAACTGAGCACAGCGAAATGCACTGTATAAATTTCCGGGAAACGGAACTGAAAAACAGACTAATTTTGGCTGTACAGTCTGCAGTTTTTCTTTTAAAATATGAAGTGTAATTTGGTCGATATAAGTCGGTTCGTTTTGAAGGTAATCGTATAACTCATCAAAAGAATTGGCGCTTCTGCC